>JBBTYP010000015.1:51622-82571 GCA_038061715.1 Patescibacteria group bacterium | reverse complement strand
CCTGTCCTGACTCTGTCTCTTGGCCCGAACCATTACCATCGCCAGACTCCGCACTACCAGAAGTCTGTACTCGATAGTCGGCTGAAATACCTTGATTCCCTTCCTCATCGGCTGATACCACGCGGAAATAATAGACCCGTCCTGGCTCAAGATCTTCGAGGGTCATGGTATGTGCTGTTCGTTCGGCGACGGGTTTGCGCAAAATACCGTAATCGGGCTGCAAGCCATAATTGACGAGTGAGTCTGAGTCTTCGTCAGTTTCCCAGGAGACTGTCACACTAGTTTCCGTCACACTAGAAACCTGTACATTGGTTATCTCTGGTGCTTCTTGGTCGACGGCTGCTAAAGCTGCGTTGTTAAAGAGCAACGAGAAAGCTACCAGCACGGACAAGAACATTTTCATCGACATGTGTGAATACATCATATCATTTGTTAGGGACTTACTGGCGTAAACACGTTTATACCACTATGGGCTGTACTATTAGTTCCAAAAGGAACTTCAACTCCCCAATAAACGTCATCGGTAAGAATCGGACTGTAGGAAGTTGGCTTTACTAGTTCCACATCCAACTCATATGGAGTGGTACTCGATAGAGCGTAACAACTGGTGCAAGCACTGTAAGTGAAAGTGGAAGTAGCAAACTTCTGTTCAGCCGCTGGAATAGTTGATCCAGTGCCATCCGTCATATCGCTACCTTCGACCTCGATGTTGATTTCGGTGTTACCAAGATTTTCGATTGTAGTCGAAGCGTTGGTCGCACCCGTGTCGTAGGTCGCCTCGACAGCGCCGTAGGTAATAGCGCTTTCGACATCGATTGCCCTAAGTGAGTTTAAGGCAACACCAATTGAGTCATCAAACGCGTAGCCACCATTAGAATCTTCCACTTCGATAAACGCTAGCCATTCTTCTCCCATGTAGGCACCGTCATCAGTTGGATCGGCGTGGAAGTAAATATCTGCCTGACATTCAATATCACACGAGTTCCCTGCACAGTTTGTAAATATACATTGCGAGACATAACAATCATTATCGTTTGGAGTACAAGAAGCACCACCAGTGGCTCCAATACGATAAATGGTCGATGTACCGTAAGCGATGTCGGCCGCACCGTTGAGATCAGTTACCGTACCAGTGGCATAGACAGTGGTCGTAGTACCTGGTAATAGATTAATGTCTAGGCCCTCGTTTAAGACTGCGTTAGTAACAGTTGGGTCAAATTGTAGAGCTAAATGTGCCACCTTAAGATAGGTGTCAAATGGAGTACTGTTGTTGGTAACGCGGAAGCAGATATTTTCGTCTACTACGTCAGCAGTTGGTGTAATAGCGTATTCGACTTCAGTGTATTCGTCCTGACCGATGTTTATATTGCCGGTAATGTTTGATGGATCCTCACGGACTTGACCAAGCGTATAAAGACCAAGCGTATTAAAGAGTAAATCACCAATACTATCGCCGTTAGTAATCAGTGTACTTGATTGCATACACACTGGTGAGGTACCACAACTGGCTTGTACTGGCACCGTAGCAAAATCATTTGGGTCAACCGCTTCACAGCTTGGTGCAACCCCCAAAGCAGCATACTCAAGAAGGAGTTGCTGATTTGTAATTGGCAATCCAGAGTTTTCAATTGCAACGCGCAAACGAGCGATGTCGTTTATGTCATACGAGGCGACAGTATCGAGACTAGCTTTCCAAGTCGCTCCTCCATCAAATTGCTCCGAACCAAAACGGACGGTCGGTTGGGTAGCTAGAGTCGGTCGTGAACTGAAGCTGTCCCAACCACCATAATTACCCCAATAGGTGAAGCCAAAACCGCCGGAGGTGTAAGTGGGATCGTTATCACTAATTGAAGTGACAAGGGTACCAGTCGAGTCATAGAGTGACGCAATTATATCGTCGTCAGTTTCCCAAACAACTTCTATTTCATACCAACCGTTACTGTAAGAAACAGTGGATGAAGCCAATACGGTGCCGGAAGTGTCATTTTCAATTGCATTTTCGGCCAGCGCAAATCGATCTACTCCAAACTGTCCAACACAGACCGAATAGTTATTATTTGGACTACCAGACTGAACGGCAAACTTAGTACAAGTATCATCACCTGCAGCGGTATCAATATATTGCCAATAACGAATAGTTTCACCTTGATTAATCGTCTGATCAGTTCTGTAAATACCACCGAGGTTAGCGCGGTTTCCCTCGTCTCCAGCATTATCAAGTCCATAGGCACCATCATAAGCAAAAGTACCAGCTGTACCAAAGAGAGTGGTTTGACCACTGTATTCAGTAATATCGTTGTCTTCGAAATCGTCAGCCGCCAGGAAGGTATTGTCTACCGAGGCACTCGAGGTCGCAGTCGGGTGGTTGTAATACATGAAAAGATTAGCCGTGCCTTCGGCTGGCAATGATGGCACTTTTACCCAAACCTCGGCGGCCGAACTATTAGTTGAAGAACCGATCCAGTGCGGGATGATAGTGGTACCATTCTCACTAGTGAACCGCAGATCATCAAAGTCAGCCTGCATATCAGAATCAAAGGTGACGTTCACTTGCACTACGGCATCGGTGTAGGTAGTGGCATCGACATTATCAATCCGAACTGACTTTCGAGCGTCCCAGTTGCTGTCATACCATTCACTTGCCTGTACCCCGACCCCTCCGTCGTCGTTGCGCCAACGATAGTGGGTTTGTTGAGTAATGAGACAAGAACTATCAACCCAACGTATCGATCCACAAGCATCCACGCCATCATCATCGAAGGCTTCACCATCTAGGTTTCCAGTGTGGGTGGTGAACGTCCAAGCATTAGCCGTCGAACCAACTACTGTGACGTTGTTTCCGGTGATGGCTGTGGTAGTAGCAAAGCTCATTCCTGGTATCAACATTGAGGCATTGGCGTTGAGAGTCGAAGAAGAGACGGTGATAAGTGAGCCGCCATTAACAGCTAACTCAAAGTTTCCATATGAGAGTGAGCTAATAGTCGGCGAACCAGAAAGAGAAAGGCCAGCTGTCGCCAAATTGTTCATATCATAATATGTAGCATTAAGGGTGCCGCTGGTTACTGCCAAAGCAAAGGTGCCTGAGCCTTGGTTAGTGACGACAGTTCGATTACCACTAGTTCCGACAATATTTAGAACACCACCATCAACAGTTGTTGTCGCATTAGCACTGTGACGAACATTGACTGTGCGACTACTACCACCAAGCGCGGTACCGTCAAAGTCAGTGGCGTAACTCCAGTATTCACTTGAAGTAGCCAGATGGAAGTCGCCATAAATATACAGATACCCATTTATCGTGGCGTGATCCTGCGAATAGAGTGATGACGCGGCGTCAACAGTGGTAGTAGTAGCTGCACTATTCCACATTCTAATGTCACTGTCAGCACCAAGGCGCAAAGTGCTGTATTGATCGGCACCGGCTACTTTGGTATTTATGGTGTAGGCATTAGTGCCGTCTAATACCAACGTACTGCTATTCCAATTGGTGTTAGTGCCTCCCACATTATTGGTAAACACGCCCTCAACCCGCAAAACCACGCTAGCATCTGCACTGAAGCTGGTAGCTGACTGCAAAGTAAAGTTATGGGTGGTCGTAGCGTTACCAGTGAGCGTATAACCGCCAGTCGGAGCGCCGATCTGTACAGCGTAGAATTCGCTTACACCTGGATTTATTACTTCCCCAGTGTCAGTTGAATTAAACAAGATAGTACTAGAAGAGTGCTCGAAGGTGCCAGAAGCGGCAACGAAACTTCCTCCAATCGCGATTGTGCCTGAGGCCAAATCAACAGCCGAGCCATTGGAGACAAACAATGAACCTAGGAGAGTAATGTCTTCATCAAGCATATTGTAAGAACCACCGCCACTAAAACGCACGGTGTACAAATCAGAAGTTGAAGCTAGCAGAGTGGCAGCAGTGACATTAGTGAGATAGACGTCTGAAGTATTATGAGTTATCGCACCACCTTCAACGGTGAAGTTACCGCCGACGCTAAAGTTACCACTCGGTAGGACTACTGTGCCTGATTCAATTGTAATTGAACTGGTAGTAGTAGCATTGGTATCAAGGAAAGTATAAGTGCCGCCACTGAAAGTAGTAGTAGCTAAATCAGAGCCACCCAATCGAACATTGTGAGTAGACGCTCCATTGAAGTAAGCTACGCCTGAGTTAGCATCAAAGGTTCCGCCATTGTTAACAAATGAACCGTTAAAGGTAGAAGTGCCAGTTGGCAAATCAAGTGTACCGGCCGTCAAAAGCACATTCCCGTTGGTGGTGAAATTAGTATCAGTAATAGTCCAACTACCAGCTCCACTGAAGGCAACATGATGGAAAGAATCACCATTTACATCAATAGTTCGACTGGCGCCGGTGGTAGTAAAGGTGGTGGTCCCATTAGCAACAGCATAATTAGCTCCAGAACCCAATATCATACTGCCGCCAATAGATAACGACTCGGTGCCAGCGGCAGTCCAGTCAGCATTACTATAAAGCTCAAGTGTACCGTCGTGAGCTCCTCCCGCACCACCACCTGATAGAGTTACATTTCCACCTGGAGCAAAAGTTTTACTACTGGAGACAATCAACTTGCGATCAGCTCCAAGCGTGAGCGTATCTGGTGAACCACTGACGGCCGTAAAGGGAATATCTCCGTCATCAGAAGAATCCCACACTGACATATCATCAATTGTAAGTGGATCGGTTCCCTCATGTCGAACCACGACCCGATTTTCATAAATTGACAGGCTGCTAATATTAGAAATTGGATCTTGCGTAACAGCCGCACCCTTTTCTGTTTCACCATCGATATAAACCACCAGCGTATCAGCTGTACCGTAAGAAACATTATTGATGATGTATTCCCCCGTTCCCGCATCACAATCTGTGCTGTAGGTTGTAATACCAGCAACACGTAATGTCACGTTATTGGTTGATCCGTCACAAACACCAGAGACAGTTCCACTTTCGTCGCTATAAACATAACCAGAAACAGTAATCAAAGCGGCTGAATCGTCCCAACTAACATAGCCTGGGTCACCATTTGGATCAACATCAAATCCTTCACCATCAATATCACCAGCATGATTAGCAAAGCGCCAAGCACTTACCGATGTACCGGTGGCAGTGACGTTAAAGCCACTACCGACACCGTCAAGACGGAAAATATTTTGATTGAAGTTCTTAGCTGGATTAGCAGTTATTACAGTACCGCCCACTGTCATGGCGGTGCCAGCATTTTGAGAAACTTCCAGCAGGCCGTTAGAAAGAGTGGCTACAGTGGGAGTACTTGTGAGCACCAAACCACTACTATTAATATCGGTGATTTCATAATATCGAAGTGAAGTTGAGGCAGTACCGCCAATAGTAAGAGCGTATGATCCTGAACCCTGATTTTGAATCGTAGTTGAAGCAGTGCTAATACCACGCACATCAAGCGAACCGCCTGTGAAGAGTGCGCTAGCGCCCGAGGCCATAAAGACATCTACTTTTCGACTACTACCACCAAGTGCTGTACCATCAAAGTCATTCGCGTAAGCCCAGTAGTCGGACCCAGTTGTACGGCGATAACTGCCCCAAATGTAGAGGTCACCGGCTTGATTGGCGTGATCTTGGGAGTAAAGTGATGCCGTTGAATCTACATTGTATGAAGTCGCATCAGAATTCCACATCCGGATTTGAGTCGTACCATCCACTGCTAGTGTTGCGTAAGAGTCAGTAGTGGTAGCCGCATTTATATGATAATTACCATTTCCGTAAAGACTAAGAGTTGAACCAGTCCAAGTGGTGGCGGCTCCACCGACTGCATTGTAGAAAGTACCACCCACCGCCAATATTTGACCGCTATTAACAGTGAAGCTGGAAGCGGCTTGCAAGCGCCATAACACTGTAGCCGTAGCGTGTTCTGTCACCGTCAAAGCACCAGTCTTGTTGATCATGACACTAGCAAAGCTACTATTACCCGCTTCCACATTAGTAGCTGTCGCACCATCAAAAGTAACTGTTCCGCCGCTAGCAGTAAAGGTACCGTCGTTGGTGAAATTCTGCGCTACTGTCAAGGCGCCTGAATTACTAGCTACAAACGTACCGTTACTTCTAACCTGAATATCACCGTTTACATCGAGTGCCGGGTCGTTGGTAGTAACATTAAAGTTAGTAGCAGCGGTACCACCCACAGTAAGATCGTTAGCAACGATAATTCCTAAACCGATAGCCGTGTAGGTTGGACTTCCTGCTCCGGCATTAATATCAAGGTTGTAGTACGGAGTCGATCGCACATTAGCGCCATTGCCACTATAGCGAATCGTACTGGTATCTTCTAAGAAAGTACCGGTCTCAACAAAAACCGAACCAGTACCGGCCAAGTCCCAGTTAGTAGCTCCCGCATCAAGGTAGTGAGCCGCCGAGATGGTAAGTATATTTGAAATTGTGGTAGTCGCAGTAAAGACTGGAGTGGTGGTACCGACATTAGTACCATTACCTAGCTGGAGATTGTAGAAAGTCCAAGGCGACGTACCACCAAGTGTATTAGTGCGCGCAAGAGTAACTGTCCCAGCACCAAGAGACAATATGCCATTACCAGACAGCGAACCATTGGTGAGGGTGATATTTCCAGTTCCAGTTACTGTACCAGCTGTAATAGTCATGTTGCTAGCGACTGTAATTGCGGGAGTTAAATTCCAGCTACCACCTGAACCATTGAAAGTTAGATTATAGAATGATAAAGCGGCCGCGGCTGTAATACTCTTTCCAGAAGTAGTAGCATTCATCAAAATAGTCGTTGAGGCAGTGCTCAAAGTAGCGCCGGCATCAACCACCAAGCGACCACCGATAGTATTAGTACTGGTGCTGGCAAAATTTAAGGTAGCGTTATCATCGAGATAGAGAGTTCCGTCGTAACTATTAGCACCCGCGTTACCGTTAAGGGTTAGGGCTCCGCCTGGAGTAAAGGTAGCTCCATCCCAAACAAACAATTCATTTCCCGCTTGTACGGTTAGAGTGTCCGTTCCCGCATCAACCGCTATGAAGCCCAGATCAGAATCATTGTCAGCATCGTAAACTGCTAAATTAGTAATTGTAAGCGGATCGATGTCTTCATTGCGCACTATCACGCGATTGGCGTAAATATCAGCATCTAGAATATCCGCAGTCGGAGTGCGAGTAATAATACTTCCCTTCTCTCCACCAGAAGCACCGTCAAGATAAATCGTAATGGTCGGATCACCAGTTACCGTCACTCCAGGAATACTGTATGAACCATCTATATTGCTACAACTTCCAGTGTAGGAAGCGCCACCATCGACAACAACTTTTACCACTGCTGTACCACCATCACAGGTGCCGCCGACCAGCGGCGTCACCCCAGCATCAGTGTAAACAGTACCAGCGACTTCAAAGACCAGCGAACTATCATTAAAGCGGACTGAGCCCGGATTACCAGTATCGTTGTCTTTTGCTTCACCATAAAGGTTGCCAAAACCATCACGGAACCACCAGAAAGAAGTTGGTGTGCCATCAGTTTGGGAGACATTGTAAGCGGCAATAGCCGAAGTGGTGGCAAAAGTCACACCTAGTACTTGTTTACTTGGGTTAGCATCAATAGTGGTAGATGACAAGGTAATAGCGCTACCACCGACCGCTGCCACCTGATATGAGCCGTAACTTAATTGCGATACCGTTGCGGCGCCCAACAATGATAGTCCTGTAGCGCCTAGATTAGCAAAGTCATAATACTGAGCAGAAACAGTACCGCCCGTGGCCGACACCGTGTAAGTACCGCTACCTTGATTATCAATCGTAGTAGTAGCTGCACTTACGCCAGTCAGGTTAAGAGTACTGCTGGTCAAGGCAGCACTAGCTCCCGAAGCAAAACGTACATCAACTTGTCGCGAGCTGCCACCAAGCGCTGTCCCATCAAAGTCATTCGCGTAAGCCCAATACTCGGTGCCACTAGTGCGAGTATAAGCACCAAAAATATACAAGTCACCATCAACGGCATTGTGATCTTGAGAATACAAGGAACCAGTACTATTTATTGAGTAAGAATCAGCACTGCTATTCCACATTGAGATCTTTGTTCCAGCCGCTACCGCCAAATCACCGTAGGTATCTCCAGGGTTGGCCTTAGTATTAAGTGAATATGTACCAGCTCGCAGCGCTAAAGTTGAACCAGTCCAAGTGGTGGCGGCTCCACCCACACTGTTGGTAAAAGTCCCTCCGACAGAGAGGATAACCCCTGGGTTGGCTGTGAGTGAAGTAGCACTAGTGATAGTGAGAGCATTGGTAGTAGTTCCGTTACTAAGCATCGTCCAACCACCACCAGCGCTACTAAAGGTAAGGTTGTAAAGTGACGAAGCACCAAAATCGATAGTCTCACCAGCGTCAGTCGAATTAAACTGCATATTACCTGTTCCTGGCACCACCGTAGCATTATTATCGTATGAACCAGCAATCAGGATAGCCACCGTTGGTAGAGTGAGGGTTCCTTGTTGCACGGTTAGATTACGACTAACGGTGACATTAGTATCAGTAAATGACCAAGATCCAGCTCCAGCAAAAGTAACATTACTAAATGAAGATCCTCCCGCCGTGAGCAGTTTGGCGGTTGCACTATAGAAGCGCACGGTCCCACTGCCACCAGCATAAATTCCTCCAATATCGCGCAAGGTGCCGCCAATTGCCATGACTCCACTTGGGAAATTTAAGGTTCCTTGTTGTACCACGACATTATTCGTACTAGTGGCATTAGTATCACTGACCGTCCAACTTCCCGCCCCTTGAAACCAAAGATTGTTGGTGACATTGGTAAAGGCTCCACCAGTCATAGTGATAGTTTCAGAACTACCAGAAGTAAAGTAAAGCGAACCGTTGTTATGTTGGAAAGTACCGGTGGTGGCAATGAAGGAACCAGCAATTGTCGTGGTCGCACTACTAAGGGTGGCTGTACCGGCAGTAAAACGCATGTCGTTATTTATCAAAGCCGTGGCTTCGGTAAACGACCAACCGCCGCTACTACCAGAGAAAGTCAGGTCAAAGAAAGCGTCGCCAGCGGTAGTGATAGTTTTCCCAGTCGAGGTAGCGGCAAAAAATACTTCACCGGACCGGGCCACAAAGTTATTTTGATTATTCCAATTACCATAAACCGTGATGTCATGACTACTACCCGAAGCATCAAGCGTGTCATTGGCGCCAATAGTAATCGACTCTGCTGCGACACTACTGGCGAGAGTCACCGCTTTTGAGGTACCGTCAACCACGACCTTACCGGAGTTTTGCAGAGCCGCATTTTGGTTACGCCAAGTGGCAGCGGTTGAACCATCAAAGGTGGTGGTACCAATTCCAGTGATGAAGCCGTTGGTAGCAATATCCAAATTACCACCCAAAGTCAAAGCTCTAGTACTGCGTGCCCAAGTACCTCTAGTAATCGTGAAATTTCCGTCAACATCAAGCGTACTGCCAAGTGTCCACACTCCACTACCTGTGGTTGTACCGAGAGTAACATTGTTGAAGCTACCAAACAAAGCGCCAGTACTATCAATAGTTTCGGTAGTACTAGTCGCCGCAAACGTCACCGTCGAACCAGTCATAGTGGTGGAAGCATTATTATCCCATGAACCATTAACCTCGTGAGTATATGAACCAGCGGTAAACGTACCGTTGTTTTCAAAGTCATGAGTGATAATGCGGCCGCCGGGAGTGTAATAAGTACCAGATCGGATATACAATTCAGCATCATGACAAACAGCCGTGGCACACATCGTCAAAGTCGAACCATCGACGTTAAAGAAGAGGTCTTCACTATTAGTGAAATCGTACGTTCCTATGTTGGAGTTGGTAAGCGGAGTTGAAGTAGCGTCGTTTGAACCAAGTGAAAGGTGTCGCTCAAACATATTTATACCAGTGATGTCACCATCGCCATCGTACTGAGTGACTCCAATTGCTTCAGCCGTATCGGCGGCTCCGGTAACAAAGACCGACACCGTATCACCAATAAAAGCAGTGACGTTAGCAATCGACCAGGTGCCATTTGAGACGCTAGCCGTCTTGCCCGACTGAAGAACTCCGTTAACAGCGACGGCTACCGTACCCGCCGTGGTAGAAGATGTTTGGTCATACTGTTTGAGTGTACCAGCGACATTAATACCGGCGGACCATTCTACCGACCAATCGGAAAGAGTTGGACAATCCCCGTCCGAACAACTTAAATTGGCTCGTAAGCGGATTGTGTTATAGGTGATGCGACTGACTTGCGAGAGATCAATCGGCGAAGTGGTGAAGCCGCTACTATTGCCCGCCAGGGCAGCGTTTGGAATCAATTCCCAAGAATCACCGTCGTAGTATTCAATTTGATACAGAATGTTACTTGAGCCCGGTGTTGTGTCGGTGAAAGTAGCTTGTTGCCATTTGAGTCCTGACCCATCGTCAAAGTCAATGGCGGAAGAATAAACTATTCCCGAGGTGAAGGCTGGGTAACGCCTGGCGACCATATCAAGTGGCACTGTCACTGGGTTGGTTGTTGTAATCGCGGTTGCTTCTAATGTCTCTAGCGTAGACCACAACGTGCCGTTCCAATAGGAAAAATCATACTGTGTACCAATATCATCATAAAATAGAGCTAGGATATTACCGTCACCCGTTCGAATAGACCTAACTTCAAATGAATCTTGTATGGTTGAAATGGCGTTTTCGGCTGGAAAAGTAGCTCCGTCGTAAACGCGATATTGGGCGGCACCAGTATCTGAGTACGGCATCATAATGTACCCGTCACGTCCGGCTGTAGTCTCGTATTGACAACCAAACGGCCGACCCACTTTGCTATTACCAAGAGTGTCTACAGTTTGATAAGGTGTAGTCCAGGTGTTAGTAGTACCAACCCGGGGGAGATAGGCAATTTGCCCATCGTTATCAATGCTACACAAAACCAAGTCATCACTACCAAGATCGCGCGCTAGGCGACCATTTTCAAAGTCATCCTGCAAAGACACAGTGCCAGTACCATCCCAAGCACTGCCCGACCAAGCATTCCAAATAAATCCTGCGGTAGTGCTATTAGGAAGTACAACCACCGCCCGATCGCCCGATTCCTCATATTCAATAGCAATACCCTCATCCGCCGCTTCAGTAGCGACACCAAAAGCCGTATTATTTCCCCAACCAGAACCACTCCACACCCAAGCTTCGTAATCTGTAGCTCCGGCGATGTCGTCGCGGGCGACCATAACAATCTCGTCCGATGTTGGATCTGGGCCCATTTGTATCCAGTTACAACTTCCAGCTGTGTTCAGGGCTCTGGCCGTCGGACCAGTCCAGGTGGATCCGTTCCAGACATAATAGGTGGCTTCAGTTGTGTCACAGGCTACCACAATTAAATCTCCGGAAGTACTTTCATAAGCAATATCAAAACCTCGTCTGGTGGCACTTGGCACGGCCGTTATGATAGTTTGCAGGTTACCCGTAGAGTCTGTACCGCCATTATAAATTTGAGCCCTGACTCGGCCAGTTGAGTCTTGAGTAGCAATTACATATTCGTCACGCGTTGGAGCGGCCGCAGTTTCAACAAACCGGATAGAACCTCCGACTGAAGTTCCAGTTTCTTCGTCGCCCCAAGTTGCCCCGTTCCAAATCCGATAACGTGGTGTTTGAACTGTTCCTTCGGCGTAAGCAGTAAAGGCCTCACGAATAGTAGTAGTAATTTCCACCTCACCACTACCAGTAGTTTCAGTGTCCTCAAGAGTATTAGTATTAAATTGAGCATCAGTAGTTTGATACCAAGTCGAGACACTGACCGTATTATCAACCGTAAAGCTCCTGCTCGGAGACCAGACCGACCAAGCATCACCATCGAGAGGATCCTTGCCGCGCACCCGCCACCAATAGGTAGTGCCATTTGAAAGTGCGCTTTGAATTTTGTAGCTAATAGTATCTCCTGAAAAGAAAGGACTAGTATCAATCCCCACAGTCTCATTAGCAAAACCAGCACTAACACCGGAGGTGGCTACATTAACACCAGTGGTAAAAGTACTATCAGTTGACCAAGAAAATTCATACTGAATGTCGTCGTCATCAGGATCGGTGGTAGTAAAGGTAAAAGTTGGAGTGGTAGTGCCAGTTTTTTCGTTATCAAACAAAGAAAGTTGAGTTGGTTGCTCGACCGCAAAACCCCACTCGACCTTTAGACTCAAGAGTCTTGGTGAGCCACTTGAGTCAGTTAAATTCGCTCTCACTCTAATTTGATTATGCACCTGAGGATCAAGCCCAAGAAGCGAAACTGGATCCGAAGTAAAGCCAGCATTGTTGCCTGGCAAAAATGCATCTGGCACCAAAAGCCAGTTTTCACTATCAAAATATTCAACCCGATAGACAATTGAACCAGAAGTCACATTATGACTCCATGACAAATTACCCCAGGCGTTACCAGTAGTCTTGTCGTCAAAGTCAATCGCGGCCGTGGTAGTAGTTCCGTTAAGAAAGCCGCTAGTGAGCACCAAATCATCAAAGGCCGTCACTTCTGTACCGTCATTATTATCAATAGCAAATTGTTCTTCAGTAGTTTGGAACCAGGTAGTCACGGTGGTCCCAGTGTCAATCGTAACGCTAGAAACGGTCGACCAATCTCCCCAATCATTGGAACCCAATCCATCCTTACCTCGAACCCTCCAATAATAGGTAACTCCGTTAGTTAAAGCTGAAGTTGGCTTAAATCGGACCGTTTGACTGACGGTAAACGGATCTCGATCAGCTGGAGTAACAATGTTTTCAAATTCGGCAAAGTTAGTAACCGAGTTTCGATCAAGAGCGGTTGAGCTAAAGTCGTAAGTATCATCGACTTGGATCTGGTAAGTAATGTCGTCATTTTCGGTATCAAGAGTTGAAAACTCAAACCAGGGAGTAGTTGAAGCGACTTGTTCGTTATCAAAAAGTTTATCGAGGGTCGGGGCTTGGGGCGAGTCGTTAGTGATAAGTGAGGGATACTCTTCATAGTCACTTAGTGTCGTGCCCTCATCATTCACCATCCTAAAACAGTATTGAGTACCATCCTCCGCCCCGTTATGCTCCAGTGTCCAATCCCATTCAGCTTCATCACCGACAACTATTTGATTCGGGTTTACGTCAGAATCATTCTCTTCTTCATAAGTACCGCCCACATCTGTTCCCAAAAGCAAGGTCGAGAGGGTCGACCCATCAAAAGCCAAAAGGTTATTATAGCCACGCCACAAAGCCGTAGTACTTCCGACTGCTCCGACGTCAAACCAAGCCGTCGATGAAGCACAGATTCCTGAGGACTGAGCAAACTGAAGTTTAAAAGCCTTCTCTGAGGCAGCCAGGTCGGCGTTATCACTTCGTACGGCCAGGCGCAGTCGCAAGATGTCGCCCGAGCCAGGTGAATAGTCCACAGGAATTGCTTCATTTTGATTAAGGTTGATAGCACCAGTTGGCCAAGCGTCACTTGGATTTTCACTGTTAGCATTGGCATACCACCGGAACTGTGATTGCACCAAAAACGATTGTCGCTCCCAAGACACTGTCCAATCATCGAGCGTCGGAGTACTCGAATTCCCCGAAGTCAGGGTCGCTCTTAGACAAATTTTATTATAAGTAGTAGTTGACAGCGAAGTTAAATCAAGCGGCGAAGCACTGGCATCAAAGCCAGTGTCATTACCAGACAGCACTCCATTTGGAATTAAAGTGTTACAGCCAGTGGTTGTAGCGTATAACAATTGCAACTTAACATCAGTGCCTGATGGTTCTACCGTACTCCATGACACTTCACCCCAAGTTGGACGATTAGGAACAGTTGTGAAGTTTATTTCATCGGTCGTTATAGTTCCTTCAGATGGTATGAATACCTGCGCGGCCATTCCGATTGGTTGCTTGCGGGGGTTACTTGTAACAGAAGCCGAGGTTTCAAGTGTCTGCACCGCCGACCAGATGGTACCGTTCCAGTAAGAAAAGTCATAATTGGTATTGACTGAATCATGGAAGTAACTAAGTACATTTCCGTCACCAGTTCGGGTAGTTCCAATTTCCCAGGCTTCTGTGATAGTTGAAATTGTAGACGTTGCTGACAAGGTACTACCATTCCAATAGGTATATCTTGAATTAGTTGTATTACTGTGCGGAACCATAATATACCCATCGCGGCCAGCTGTAGTTTCAAATTCACAAGAAACATCGCGTCCCGTATCGACATAACCACCTATTTCAAACTCTTGAGCCGTTTGCCACATATCACCATCCCAACGGACAATACCGAGGTCATTATCGGTGTCGACATAACAAAGCGCTATGTTATCAGTGCCTACGTCTGCTTTTAGAATTCCCCATTGATAATCGTCTCCCAGACTATGTGTCAAAGGCGTACTCCACTCGGTCCCGTCCCAAGCTGTCCAAGAAAAGTTATTTCCACCGCCATTAGAGACAGTGACTAAAGCTTGCCCGCCTGATTCCTCGTACTCAACCGCGATACCCTCATTATTGGTGTTGGTCATATTTCCCATGGTGGTATTGAGTGTCCAAGCTGTGCCACTCCATACTTTAGCCTCGTAGTCAGTCCCCCCCGCCGCTGTATCGCGAGTAACCAAGATAATTTCGTCAGAGGTAGGATCGGACGCCAGCGCTACATAGTTACAGTTGTTAGCCGAAACGGTAGCCGTGGTACTAGCACTAGACCATGAGCTGCCATCCCAAAACCGAAAATCCACATCAGAGCCGTTACAATAAGCCACCATGGCATAACCAGACTGAGATTCATAAGTAATATCAAAACCACGCCTGGTAATATCTGGTACAGCAGTAGTGACTTCTTGCAAATCGCCCCAAGTGTCAGCCACTCCATCGTAAACCTGTACATTCACATCGCTGTTGGCATCTTGAGTTCCTAGAATATACTCGTCCCGTGTCACTCCAGGCTCGACCTTAATCCACTCAACCACACCACCAACATCAAGAGCAGAAAGCTCACTAGCACTCCAAGCACTACCATCCCAAATTCGATAACGCGGAGTAGTAATTACTCCTTCACCGTAGGCGACCAGAGCCTCGTCAGGAGCATTTTGCAGGATGCGCACACTATTTGAACCATACACCTCAGTATCAGATAGGGTACCTTTGCTAAACTGTGCATCTTCAGTTTGTAACCATTGCGAAGGATCTGTTTCATCATCATAGGTAAAACTATAAATTTCAGACCAACTTCCCCAAGTTGAACCGGTAGTCTTAATCGCCCGTACGCGATAATAGTAAGTAGTACCGTTGGTCAAGGCTGACTGAATACTAAAACGAATCCGCTCGGCTTCAGTAAAAGGACTAGAGTCACCACCATTGACTGTATTTTCAAAACAATTAGGCGAGCAGCCAGTTTCATCATCCGAGGAGCGATCACCTAGCGGCGAGGTCTCTACGTCCGAATCATCATCCCATTGAAATTGATAGACCAAAGTATCAGTTCCAACTGAGTCATCGCCAGTAAATTCAAACTGCGGTGTTGAAGTCCCGGTCTTTTCATGATCAAACAGTTCGTGGACAGTCGGAGCCGATGGTGGCTGTCCTCCTGCTCGTTTAGCTAAAATCACCGATCGATATTGCGGCAAAATATTTCCCGAGGTAAAGGTAGTAACATTTACCGAGTGAGTGTGTCCCCCAGGCGCGTCTGAGACACCAGCAGTTTGGCGGTTGTTAGTATTGTTTGGACCACTAGAAACAATACCATTGACATTGGCTGGAGTATGAACGCTAGCACCACCAGTCGTACCGTAACTAGCGGCTGGCTTGAAAAAGCGACTAGAAAAAGCGGTTGATGTCGTTGACACAGCATTCCAATCACTCGGTTCAGTGTCAGTCCACATTCCAATCACGTCGTTGGGCAGCGTTGTGGTGGCAGTTAGTTTTCCTAAAATTGCCTCGATATATGGCGGTTCACTATTTTCGGCCGCCGTGTTGCTGCTGATTGTATGAGTGTGGTTTTGGCTCGCCACAGCAGTTGGGCCGTTCGAGGCATTAGTGGTACCAGTCGGTCCACTTAATGTCCCTGTAATAGTGTGGGTGTGTGTATTTGAGCCACCAGTTACTGTTCGGTTCGCAATACTCTCGCCCCGCACATAGAAACCATTTTGGGCAGAATACTGTGTCCAGCCAGAAGGTACTGTGGCGTCAAACATAGCGATGGCGTTGGCCGGAATCGAAGTTGGCTCACCAGCTGAGTTGTACTGGATGATGACTAAGTTTCGATACGAAGGTAAATTATTCGCCGTTCCGATCGCTGGTGCCGCTAGCGTGTGAGTGTGCAGCAAAGTAGCCGCGTCGGTACCTCCACCCCCAGCATTACTAGCTCCAGCTGAACCAGTAGTGCCCACCGCCGCGGCTGGCACGGTATGAGTGTGAGTAGTAGCACCACCATTAGTACCAGCAGTTGAAGAACCAATTATAAAGCGTTGGTAGAAAGCATCACCGCCAGCACAGGAGACACAAGTCCAGCCAGCTGGGATAGTACCGCCGTCCCACATAAGAAGCAGGCTACCAGTAGCATCAGAAGCAATCTGCCACTGGCGATGCTCTGCAAAAACTATTTGCTTTTCTGTTGTGGTTAGAGTTTCTGTTGTAGTGCTAGCAAGGCCGTCGCTAGAAGAAGCTGTTATCTCCGCTGTCTTGTTTATCGTTACATCACCTTCTAAAGTCGCCTGTCCTACCTCATATAGATAGGGCGAAATATCAGGTGCATCAAAATCATACTCCACCGTCTGTGAACCACCAACCGGAATGGAGAGATTCCAACTCAACACTTTGAAGTCACCCTCGATGGTTACTTCCGCTGAAGTTGTACCGACCGTAAAGCTTGCTGGCACCCGTTCCTTAAGCACACCAGTGAAGCCAGCTTCGGCCGCTACGGTAATTTGCATCGGGTAGGTAGCGGGTGGGAAAATACGAGTCGGACCTTTGCGTTCGATACTATAAGGGGTGGTCTCGACGACAATAAATGTGTCTTTGGTGAAACCAATCACTTCGCCATTTTCATCAAGTCGTTCCAGGTACATTTCATAATCACCGATTTCCGTAGTCACAAAAGTAGCAGTGTAGTCTGGTACATCAATAATATTATTACCGTTACATTGACCCGACCGGTCAACTGGAGACTTGGTAACTACCCCAGTTGGGCTCGTGATGTATAGGGCTAGATTCGCTTCACACAAAGTATTTCCATTGGGTGATAGCGCGCCCATGTAAATCTCAGTTACTTCACCCACCGTATAAGTAGTTTTATTAGGGTTTATGGTCAAAATTCCCCACTGAAAATCAAACGAATCAGTGTACTCCATCCCGTTCTCCTCAAACAAAAGCGTCACAAAATACGAGCCTGGACGCATTTTAGGTAAGTCCTCTTTTGGTATTTCTATGGTAACCAAACCATCACCAGCAATAGTGACATTTGGATTGACCTCAATATGGCCGATGGAATCATGATTGACTGAAATTGACTTAACCGACAAACCGCCTCGGCCGATCAGTTTCATAAAACCGCGCACAATAAAATTTTGCTGAGTTTCGTAGCGGAGGTTAAAGACTGGCGCTTCCTCTGGCGCAAAGTTCAGCTGTTCACTTAAAAGGGTAGTTAGAGTTGGTGGCTCTAAATGCTCAAGTTCTTCGGCCACTCCACGATCTTCCAAATCTTCCTTGGTAATGACACGAGTATTCATTTCCAACCAAACGGCATCAAGATAAACACTCTTTATATTTGCGGCACCACCGACCCGCAAAACCACTTTAGACTGTTCCAACTCTTCGACTGGAATAAATGATGGTAATGTAAACAAGAAGTAACCGCCATTGATGGCATTGGACGTCTCTTCATCAATTACGATCGAACCGACGGAGCGCAGCTCCTCGTTGTCGTTATTTTTGAAAAGCACATCAATATACGGAAGAGATTCACCCTCTGTGCGAGCACTGGCGGCCAGTGATAACCGCAATTGCATACTCTCGACAAAGTGTCCCGGTTCCAAAGAGGCCGTGTCAAAATCAGACAACACCACGTCGTTGGTCTCAAGTGACAATTCAACCGGTGTATCTGATTCAACAGTTACTTCCTCAACCTCAGTAGAAACTTCCTCAGTTAAGCTCTCAGTCGCATCAAAAACGATTTCCTCTACAACACCTGGAGCCGTCGATTCGGTAGTAGAGTTCAAAGTTAGTTGCGCTAGAGGAAATACTCCGGCAGGTTTTAATCTAAACTGACTGGTGTCCAGGTAAGAAATCGGATCTGGCTCAGGTTCTGCTGCTGGTTGCATCTCTACTTCAGATTCGGGTTCTGCCTCTATTTCTGTTTCTAGAGTAGGCGTTTCTGGCTCTAGTAGACCCTCCTCCTCCACGACATCTACTTCTCCTTCCTCGATAGTTTGTACATCAGGTGCGCCTTCGTTCTCGTTAGCATCTACACTAGTCATATCCTCACCAAAATAGGCAGAGTTATCGTCATCAAAAGCCTGATACAAAGCGTAGTCATCCAAGTCTTGCGAGAAGGCTTCATCGGCATTATTCCAACCCGGCGCCTCGATTTTTGTTGGAAAAATATTTGTAGTGTGTTCCTCACCAAAACCCTGTCCCTCCGCACTTTCAGAATGGACTGGTTTGACTGGCAGAATCAGGAAAGATAAGGAAAGGAGGGCGACAAGGGCAGCAATGGCAAAAATATAAATAACCAACGCTGTTCCAGTCTGCGCCTTAAAGGGATATTTTATTCGATTTTCTCTTGTGTTGTGAATCCGAAGATTGCTCACTGTAACAAGCCCACCCATTTCTAAATTAGAAATGGGGCTGATTATAAGTATAGCGCGAGTTCATTTTTGAACTTGCGCTATATTTTATTTTATGGGGATACTGAGAGGTTTTTTACTTAAGAATGGCCTTTACATCATTGATTTCTTTCTCAATCAAGGTTTCAGAGACTTCGAGAGCTTGCGTTAGTCCTTCGATCGCCTCTTTTTCTTTTGGTGTTAAGCGTTTGCGGGTAGTGATAGCGAGAATCTGATCGTAAATTTCATCACGCAGGGCAGAAAAGATTTTCTCCATTTGATCCTGTATTTCTTTGGTCTCGCGGCGTAATTTTTCTTCCCTCTCCTTCAGACGCTTATGAGTATACCATAAGTAGCCTACCAGCATGCCGACGATTACTAGTAGTAAGATTATAAAAAGATTAATGGCGGTAAAGAAGTCCCAGAAGGAACCTTCATCTAGCGTCTCGGCTGGCTTCACCCAACCAGCCGTAATTAGCACCGCCGCGCTACTCTCACGACTGTTGCCAGCCTTGTCAAAAGCGATAACCTTTACTGTGTAGGTACCATCCTCAAGCTCTTTTAGTAGATACCCCAACCTCGCCTCATCTGGCGTAATTTGAAGCGGCTCCTGCTCAGCAATCGTCATTTCGTAATAGTCTATGCCAGAGGTGATATCGTTCGCTTCAAAGTTCAAAAGTGGAAACGAATTGGCAGATGTACCCGCTTTAACATTGACTGCAAATGCTTCTGGGGCGGTGGTGTCGATTTGAAGTTTTCGGTTGGTGGGCGCCCCCCAGCCGACTTGGTTCTTAAAGTTGACGCTAATATATTGAACGCCGTCTTTAATTAATTCCTTATTTACTAAAAATTCTTCAATCGGAGGATCGTTTATTGCTTCCTTATTTTCCTGTGGTTTGTTTTCAGAATCGTCTGTGACCTCTACCGCTACTGCGTTAACATCAAACGGAAGCGTCCAGGTAAATACCCCTTCCGTGTCCTTGTACCAAACATTTGGGTCAAGAAAGGTTTGTGAGCCAACTTCTGGTGGACGAGGTGGATCACCAAAAATGATGGCTCCTTCCTCCTCGTCTTCATCAGCCGCCTCTGCTGTGGGAACTGGAGTAGGGGTTGGGGTTGGGGTGGCTCCAGCGGTAATTGTATAGGTAGCTGTACCGCCACTCTTAAAGACGTCGGTCCCCCGTCCATCAGCTGCCAAAACAGAAGCCCCGGTGAAACTCACAGCGGCGCTCCCAGCAGCCACAGTCCTAAATGTTACCGTTACTATATTAGAGGACGCGGTAAAGGGTGATGGACTACCCCCACCAAACGATACCGTACCCGCCGCATTTGAAAAAGTTGGTTCGGTCGTCCAGAGTGAAAAGACCGAACCGGTTTTGCTGACACTAACAACTGAAAGTAGCTTGGGATCAAATTTTAGTCCCGCCTCTACGGCGTTTACATTATCGACACCAGGGACAACCCGAACTGTAGTAGAAAAAGTTTGACCAACCGAATACGAGCCAGTGTTTGGGCTAAGCGAGAGATCAGCCGCCAGGAGTAAGTGATAAGGCGAGGCTAATAGTAGCAAGGTGAAAATGAGTCCCGCGGCTAAGTTTTTTAAAATGTAGCTAGTATGTGTCTTCATAAAATTATGATCGGGCGGCGGTTCGTGTGCCAAGTACTTTTAATCGAACTTTTTCCTTTTCGTTTGGTTTAAGTAGTGGCAACATAAGAATAAGCACGCCATTCTTAATCTTAGCCTCAGCCTTCTCAATATTCACGCTCTCGGGCAAAATAATTCGCCGATAAAATTCACCCCAGACACATTCTTCAGCCACAAAGGCCCCCCGGACTTTCTTCTTTGGAAAGACTAAGTACTCTGGTCTCACTCGTCTACCTTCAATTAGTACTATATCAGCATCACCTTCAATCGAGACGTGGACATCGTTCATATCAGCCCCAGCTGATTGCGCATAGATAACTATCATTTGTTCTGTTTGAAACACATCGACGTGAAGTTGCGCAACTTTATCGGCTGCAGTTTCTTCAGCATCAGACAGTAAGCCAGCGTCTCCGCCACGTACGCCTCGGCCTTTCAATCTTTGCAAGAACGACATATGAAACAATTATATAGTGAGTACTAAGATTTAGAGTACTTTGTTACCCACAACTTTTATTTTATATTTCCACCCTGTACTACCCCGTCCAGTTAAACAATAAAATAGAAAAATCAGTCAGCGTCACCCGACCATCGCGATTGATGTCAGCTGGAGGATTAGAGTCGCCCCCGTTAGTGTTCCACCAGAAAAGTAAAATCGAGAAGTCAATCAAGTTCACCTTACCGTCACGGTTTAAGTCGGCACTTAGTGTACCTGTCTCGGCTTTTTCACCGACTCCGTAAAAAATATAACCAGCATAGTTGGCAGTCACACCACTGCTTTGTACTGACTTCGCTCGGATTTGGTAGGTTCCGTTACTGAAATTTGTTGTGTTCAAGGTTAGACTCCACTTACCAGAACTATCTGCCTCCGCTGTCGATTCACTAACAATCTTAGTTTTAGCTTTTCCATTTTGGACCGTCACGGTTGAGTTTGGCAGCGCGTAACCAGTAACCGTCAGTGTTTCACCAGGATTAACTGGGTCAGGTGAGACTTTGACGGAAGGGCTAACATTGATGTTAGTGAGCTCTGAAGTTCTGCCCCCAGTTACTGTAAATGAAGTACTGAAGGTGGGTGATTTTACCTTATCAGAGGCCTCACCATAAACGCCAAAAGTATAGACACCGCGAGCAATCGCGTCGACCGTGGCTGAGTAAGAACCAGTATTGGCAGCTCGAACTGTTTCAACGATATTACCATCTACCAAAACCGTCACTGTACTATTGGGAAATGCATAACCAGAAATCACTACTCTAGCGTCACCGCTACGATAAGGTGCGTCGTCAGATTCAAATCCGCCACCAGCGGTATCACCGTCATCGTTACCAGTGCCGCCTCCGCCGCCTCCGCCGCCACCACCACTACTACCACTACCGCTACCTGAACCGCCACCAGAGCCGCCACCTGAACCGTCGCCGCCAGAGCCGTCGCCGTCGCCGCCAGAGCTATCGCCATCGCCGGTATCGCCGCCGCCTGGCTCTCCTTCTGGCACAGCTTCAACTGTGAACTCAATCAAATAATCGTCGGTGTTAATGTTGCTCTCATCGTCAATACAACGAACATAAAAGCTGTAGGTAGTTTCTGGCACTACCGCCACTACCGTCGAATGAAAAACCAGTCCGGTGTTAGAAAAAGTGTTAGTCATACTAGCGTACGCGACCCCAGCAGTAGTCGAGTATCGACAAATTGCTAGCTCATCCGTCTCCAAGGAGATTTCAACGTTCGGCGTTGTACCACCGACCGTACTGGTAGGCGCGCCATTAAAGCGAAATGGTGGGATTGTTTCTGTTGTATCCACTGGCGGAATCGTAACTGGCTGGTTAAGGAAAATTACAAAACCCGCATCGGCCACTATCCCTCCATCCCACACTGCAAGCTGTACTCGATGAATACCGAGAGTACTAGAATTTTGAATTGGCTCAATATCGCCAGCGTAAGTCGTAGTTCCTGTAGTTGTACTAAAGGAGGTATAGGGTCCGATTGACCCACTAGTGTGGTTACCGACTTTTAGTTGGAGAGCATCGCCAGAAGTTAGTCCACTATCGGGAGCCAGGGTATAGAGAATACTTCCAGGATCACCAGTGACTATATCGATTTGATCAACGCCTGGCCCGGCGCTTGAGGAAGCGGTACGTGGCGCACCGTTTACCCACAATTCGACATTTCGAACTCCAAAAGTGGTAGTAGCTAGAAGTGTGAAGCCGGAGGGAAAGGTAAATTCCAGCTGCCCCGAAGGGGCTACATTGGTATTGATAAGAAAATCAAAAGTATGATTAGCTTGAGCCGTTGGTGCCGAATCCGATATTAGATCACTGTATTGATGTACGTTGCGTGCCGCAAGCGGCTGCGTGTACATAAAGAAACCCGCCCCGACAATGAGCGAAAGAAAAGTGGCTGCCAACCACAGCTTCAATACCGTATTCATACTAATACTAATATTGTACCGTGGTGCCGCAGTAAAATAGCGCAAATTACACAGTTTTTGAACGTAATATTATTTCTTTCTGGTGAAAGCGAAGATAATCTAATACGTAATTTAAAACAATCAAAACCAGAAGAATAAAGAGAACTCCCGCGAGGACATAAGTGGCTGTGTCAGAGTTGGTAGCACCTCCCGATGCTAGTCCGATTTCAATCTCTCGTTCCTTGAGAGCTTGTTCTCTTGCCTCTAGGGCTAACTTTTGTCTGGTTAGCTCGGCTGTTAGCGAGTTTAATTCGGTTGGTGCGATCGACACCGACATTCCGACCGCATTAGCTAGGTAAAAATGTGTGTCTTGCGACAACTGTTTAGTAACCGGACTCACCAAACCACTTTCAAATAGCAAAACCAGAGCTGTCACCAGCGTTGCTACTCTAAGCACGCTGTGGTACAGAGAATCACTGATTTTTTTCCTCATACGAGCTAATTATATCACTAGGCAAAGACCGCGAGAAGGATCAGCATGAAAATAACTGTCACTATGAGCATCACCACCATGAGTAGTAATGTGCCAGACGTCCCGCTCTTACGCCTCTTATGCACAATTCGACTCTGACTGTACGAAAGATGAGCCAAGGTTCTTCTGATGTAAAGTTTTACAAAAACAAAAGTAATAAGCAGAAGAAGGGCTAAGGCAGCCAAGGCAGGACCGATAATATTTAGCGGTAAAATCCAGAAAGAAACAGTGCTTGATAGGGTTTTTTTGGCACCATCATCACCATAAGTAGCACTCAAGATTGCCTCATAGCGACCAAAGCCAGTCCCTTCACCCTTCCAATTAAAGGTATACTCTCGAACTTTAGAGGGAAAAACTCCTGCTCTTTCTTCGTTAAATACAAAGCTGTCTACTTGCTGACCGAGCATATTTGTGATTTCAACTGGCCCGATTGGTCGCACAAATACATTACCGTTGTTTTCGATTCGGGCCGTGAAGTCAACATCCTTACCGCCATTAAAAAAGCGATCGGTTGAAAGTTGACGAATATTGGCGTTCAATTGTGCATC
Source organism: Patescibacteria group bacterium (assembly GCA_038061715.1). Classification (GTDB taxonomy): domain Bacteria; phylum Patescibacteriota; class Minisyncoccia; order Phycocordibacterales; family UBA918; genus OLB19. Next base: position 58,667 of record JBBTYP010000015.1, on the reverse strand, counting down.
GCCTGTTACCCGTATGATAATAATATTAGCCACTTGATAACCCACCGCCGCTCCACTATTTTGGATCTCAGGTGGATCGACAGAAATAAAGACGCTACCAAAATGACTCCCTGGTGAAGCCTCAGTTGGTACAGCTAGCGTAAAATTTACTTGCTGACTAGCGCCTGGTTCTAGAGTGATTTGTGACACTGGCAAAGTAATCCAATCGGCTAGTTCCAAACCTGTCTTTTCAGGGTTGTCACTAAACACTGGGACTCCACCTTCTCGCACATCTATGATGTTCCTGGCTGAAAGATAGAAGGTTTGCGAAGTAGCATTAAGATTTTTGACCGTGACTGAAAAACTTTCCGTTGTACCTGGATCGACAGATCGATCAAGCTCAATCAAAGCAGGTGATACACTCACACCAGCCTGACCTGGTACCTGTCCCTGGGCACTGTCTAAAGCTCCGAAGAAGCTGACTCCGATAAAAACTACTACTAGCAAATACTTAGCCAGTGAATTTTGCGCAAACTTTAAAACAACACCCATATAATTTATAACAACAAATTCAGTCAGAATAATGACACCATGATAGCACCCCAATTACTTACACAACTCTGTTGTATACACAAACAAAAACTCCCTAGCGGGAGTTTTTGTTTGTGTAGTTCCTATTTGATTAGAAAGTAGGAGTCGCTACATAGGTAAGAGTAGTTTGATAGTCATCGGCCGCTTCTTGAAGTGGCGTGATTTCAATCTTGTACGCTACCGAGGTAGATCCCACATTGACCAAAGTTCCATTAGCCGGACCATTGTGTGAGAAGACCGCTCTTGGAGTGGTACTAGCGGCTACGAAGAGCGCGGCACCGAATTCACTAGCGTTATGGTCATCATCTGAAGTTAGACCCCAGTGTCCCCAAGTATTTTCTAGGGCAATGTTGTCCGTCGGTACTGCCCAGGCAGTCGGAGTATTTACATACGTACCGTCAGTGAAACTGTCGATAATCGCACCATTGGCAGATTGTAGATCAGCGTCTTGGGCTACGGTAACCACAAAGCCTGAGTTGGCATTGGTAGTGACGTTAAGTCTTTGACCAAGTACTTCTGGCGTATCAGCTACCAGCTGACCGAAGTTTATTATAGTTGGTGAAGTTGAACCTGTTGTTGTCACTGTATTAACTACAGTTGAAGTAGCTATCCCAGTAATTGTAAAGTCGAAGGTGGTGTCTACGATCGCTGTGACGAGCACATTGTTGACGATAGCCACCATGGTCTTACCAGTATCGGTTCCCGTGTCCACAGTAACAAAAAATGAGTCCTGTGTGTTTGGGTTTGTGATATTACCAGCAGCAACCGCGACCACTACTTCTTGCCCGGCAGTTGCGGCGATACTGTCGAATGAGAAGTTCTGACCAGATTGGGCAAAACCGCCGTGAGCATCAACAACACCGTTAACTGTTACCGTGATGTCCCCGCTCACTACGTTGTTAACCGTAGTAAATCCTGATTCAAAGTCAATAGTGATAGTATCACCGCCGACAATGGCAGAACCGACAGGCACAGTAAAGGCAATTGAGTGGGCTGCTGTGGCACTCAAGTCTGAATCAGACAAGGTATCACTAACGTCCACTAAGTTGGCTGCTTCTGCGCTAGTGTAATAACCAATAGAGGCTAGTACTACTGCGCAGGCTGCAAGCGTCGCGACCACTCGCTGCGAAATGCCAACACTTGTTGGATTTGCGAACATGTTTATTTGTATTATGGAATAAATAACTATTACTTACACGCGACGCATAAGCAGCTCGACTGAAGTTTCTGTGGAGAAGATGGTCAACTTTTTTATAAAAGGCTCAGCCATAAAAGTCTTCCATCACTTCAATCGATCTGCTTGTATTATAACTTTGTAAAGAACTTTCGTCTTAAAGCCACTGTTGATAACCATTCACATCTGACTTTTGTTCCTATTAAAAACCCTTACTTAAGTGGCTATTTAAAAAAAGTCTCGGTCATTGTTGTTAAAGTACATCAGGTACAAGTGTCTCTTTAAGCTTTTACAGTTGGCACATCTTTCCAATTTGTCGTGTACGCTGGAGATTTTTTCATTTGTGCGGATTGCCATTCATCAGTCTTTAATCGTGTTCCCAAAAGCACACTTCCCCGCCCATTTTTTTTATTCACAAGGTCAAGTAACGGCATTAGCTGTTTGGTTCTTATCTCCCTTTCATCTTCCAAAAAACTCAACTGTGCACCGGCCGCCGGTGAAAAATCAGTGAGTAATACCCCTGCCTTTTTATACAAAACACCAGCTTTATAAAGTCCGTCCACCGCTTTCATCGCCTCTTTCATAAGAGTGAAGGTATCGTTGGTAGGCGTAAGTAAAATAAGGTTTTTTGATCCACCTTGCAGTAAGTAGTCTCCGTGCCGACTAGTACCCAAATACACAGTGAATGATTTGGTTAAAAATCCCATACTTCGTAAATCTTCCGCCGCCTCTCTTAGGTGATGAGACACAGCATCCTTTAAGACTTCGATATCAAGCGTAGTTTCCTTAAATGAGCGGGTATGTAAAATGCTTTTTTGTGGCTCTAGCGCTCTGGTCAGACCAGAAGCAGAAATCTCATTAAGTTCACTTAGCAAGCGTTCACCAACTACGCCAAATAGTGTTTTAACTGTTCTTTTCTCCAGATTTACAAAATCAGCCACGGTTAGTAGCCCATTTTTTCTAAAAGTCTGACTGGTCTTAGCTCCCACACCCCAGATTTCTCGAAGCTCAATTTTACTTTGGAGCGACTTCCATTCCTTTGCAGCCAAGAGCTTGACGCCTTTTGTCTTTTTAGCAACCGTGCTAGCGTATTTGGCAATTGTCTTTGATCTCGCCACTCCAATAGAAACTGGTATCCCCGTCTCTCGCTCAATAATGTCCTTTAATACCAGAGCTCTCGCTTCGACCGATTCAGCTGAGCCAACCAATACAAAGAAAGCCTCATCTATTGAGTATTGCTCAATCGCATTAATCTCACGCCTAAGCACAGCAAAGACACGGCGTGATACATCGCGATAGAGTGCGAAGTGAGAGGAAAAGATGGCAACATTGTTGTCCTTTATAATGTCCTTTACCTGAAAAAGCGGCACGCCCATCGGCACTCCAATGTCCTTTATCTCCTGGCTTCGCGCCACCACGCACCCATCATTAGAAGACAGCACCATCACTGGTTTCCCTTTTAAGTCCGGACGAAACAGCCGCTCACAAGAGACAAAAAAATTGTTACAATCTAACAACCCCACCCACTTTTGCATTAAGTACATTATATAACAAAGATCTGATAGCTCCGATTACCGCCACAGATAAAATCTATAGATTTATCTGTGGCGGTATAGCCTAACAAAAAAATCGCACTTGGTGCGATTTTTGTTAGGCTTACTTAAACAATTTCCAGATCTTTGGGTCTTCCTCACCATCGACTTTAAAGATAGCGGTACCGCGTAAGTTGTATTTATTTACCAGATTAAGTTTATCCTTAATCGCCGTTGCGTCGCTCCAAGTCACGAATCGGACGGATACTTCTTGGTTTTTGTCAGTGGCGTATTTAAGAGCGCGGGCGACTGGTTCAAAGCCTTTTGGAGTTCCTTTTGGTGCTTTCTTCACCGTCTTTTGGATTATCTTACCTAGTGCGTAGTCCTTTGGAAAGTAGCTAATTGTAGCTTCACCACCAGCAGTTCGCCCAATTTTTGACTTGTAAATCTTTGAAAGCTCCATGATACGTGGGTGATTAAGGCCAGCCACTCGCGTATAATCACGGTACCATTCTGGTGCCACTGCGACATCCCAAGCCCGGCCGTAAGTCGGCACCCCGAGCATTATTTTATTTTCATCAATATCTTTTACTGCCATCTGAATGACTTTTTCTACCCAATCCTTATCGGCTACCGGCATGTATGGCACCCCTTTACGTTCCTCGTTTAGCTTAATATCAGCTCGTTGTTGGTCATAGGCCATAATCTCAACCCAATCGCATTCACTATTGATCACTTTGTAGTCGTTGGAATACTCAACTTTGGCTGGCACGACCTTATAAAGTGATTCCGGTGGAGTCCGAGCCTCAAGAGCACACGTCAACGATTTGTCCTTTAGTTTCTTATTTAAGTCCTTAAGAAAGGCAGAAAAATCATCTTTTGTTTCTTTTTTCTTTCCTTCGTAGTCAATATTCACACCATCAAAGCCGCCATCCTTGACCATCTTTACAATCTCACTTACTTGCTTTCGTCGATCCCCGCGATCGCTGAGCACCTTATGAATCTGCTCGCCATCAAACCAAGCGATGGTAGGGATTACCTTAACGTCGTTATCGTGAGCGGTTTCAATCAAATCTTGCCAGTAATCGGCTTTAAGGTCAGCTCGCAAGTACAACGACCCATCAGGACGGGTTTCGTAGACAAAGAGATAAATGACATCTAGTTTTTCAATATTTTCGATAGCGCTTTTGGCGCCGTCGGCTCCAGCATTAAGACCAAACCATGGCACCCAGGCAGCAGTTTCAGCCGCTTGGGCGAATGAAGGTAGGCTTATAAACAACAACGCAAACGCAAATAGGGTCTGCAAAAGGGCAGATTTAAGTTTTTTCATACTCATAATGACGATTATAACACCTGATTCTTTCACTGCCGAGATTCTTTTAAAATCAGCACAGACTAGGCGTTTGAGAGAGAAAATACGAAGTTTACTCAATGTACAGAGAGTGTCTTCGAAGGAAGAACAACGACGTATGGTGGGGATTTTAAGAAGAATCTATTTAAAGATTCGGGCACTACCGACTACCACACCCCAAATATATACATCGTCAACATCGTTGATTTGAATCGGTTCGTACGCATCATTTTCTGAAACTAGTTTTACGCTTGAAGCAGTCATTGCCAGTCGCTTAACAACTAGTTCACCGAACACCGCTGCCACCACAATCTTGCCGTCAGCCGCTTCAACCGAACGGTCGACAACAAGAATGTCGCCGTCAAAGATTCCAGCGCCTTCCATAGAGTCTCCAGCCACACGAACAAAGAAGGTGGCGGTTGGATTGTCGATTAGAAGATCGTTGAGATCGAGCGGCTTCTCAACTAAATCATCGCCAGGGGCAGGGAAGCCGGCCGCGGGACGAGACGCAAACAGGGGAGTCAGGTGTCTTTTTCCCTGAATAAGGGTAGGGAAGACGGATGTCACGTTTTTAGACTGATTCATACTACCTAGTGTACTCCCTTTTATTACAAACCAAAACAGCCGGAAGAGCTTTGCTCCTCTGGCTGTTTTGGTCCAATTTAAATTATTACGGCGCCAGTTGTAAGTAGTGAATGGATAAACCAAAGTCCCCCCATAATTACGAGTAAGCCAAGACTGTAAGCCACCTGTAGGTAGCGGTCACGCTTTACCTCTATCACCGCTGCCCCAACCAAGAGTCCGATAACGATAAACCCAAAGAGAGTGTACACAATCTGTAACAATGCGCTTGGTTTTGTTACCATACCAGCGATTGGGGTCTTGTCAGTAGTAGTGGCTTGTTCAATTAACGCCACCAACCCAGACGAGGTGGCAATCATTGTTGGTATAAAAATTGGAAGTTCCTTTTTGAACACTGGTTCAGTCTTGGATTCAGTCACCACAGGCTTTGATTTTTCTCCACTAGCTAGGACTGGCGTTGAGGTTGAAGTAGTCGCAACGGTTTTAGTGGTTGTTTTGGCTGGCGTTACGGGCGCTGGATCAGTTGCCGCTAAGACATCGGTATCCTCTACTTTTTCTTTTTCAGCGCTGGGGGTAGCGGTAACAACTGGAGTTTCTTCTACCGCCTGCGCTACCGCTACTGCCTGTGCTGGAGCTGGTTTTGGCGCTATCGCTAGCGCTTTTGCTGGAGTACCAAAAAGCTGTACCACGTAGACAGTATCATAACCTTCATATTCACCTTTAGCGGTTCCAACCCCAATCTCAGTGTATTGAGCGCCGACAATATTGGCCCGGTGAGTTGGTGACTTCATCCAGGCGTCAACCACTTCCGAGGAATCAGAGAAGTGAATGGCTAGATTCTCTCCCGCATGAGCATATACATAACCAGCCTGATCAAACCAAAACCAAGGTGACGTGCCGTCCGGTGCGTAGTGTGAAAAATATTGATTCTTGGCCATGTGCTCAGCCTTAAGTTTAGCTGCCGCATCAAGCGTGGCGTTGCGACGAAGCGGGGCTTCGGAAATATCAGCTCGTTCTGCGTTAGTGAGAGAAACAACTACTGAAGGAAGTACCGTTGACACCAACCAATCCGATGACTGCCACAAGTAAGCGTGGAAATTTGCTCCGATAAAAGTGAGTAGTGTTAGCACCAACATGCCACTAAGTGCCATGCGCTGAAACAGGTCAAGCGAATAACGCGACTCCCCTACCTGATTCTTATTTTTGGCCAGCCGTCTCATTTTTTTATTATAACATACTTTTTAAGAAAAATAAAGTTTTCTGTGCATATATAATGTCCAACCAGCAAAAAAGCGTTCTTAGGAACGCTTTTTTGCTGGTCTTTTGATTCTCCTTATGGGATTAGGGTTGGTAGAGCTTCACTGCCTGGACAAACAATATTGTTTATCTTCCAGCGGGTAAGTTGGTAAACCCATCCGGTTGGATTGTTGTGCGGAACAAAGCCGATAACAAACCACGGTGTAAGTACCTCACTCTGATATTTGAGTTGGAATTTTCTAACGGCGTCATCGGTAGCGGCGTCAAAGATACCAGTCGCGGTGATAAAGTATCCCTGCCCAATCAGGAACCATTGCAACTTCTTCACTTCCCACTCATCGTTAGGAATTCCTTGTCGCATGAAGTCAAAGAGATACATGCCACATTGTGAAGTCGAGGCTCCCAGTACAGTCGGAGTACCTTGCTTCTTCACTCTAGTACCGCCACCTCCCCCACCACCGTTATCATCGTCATCATCTGTAGTAATAATTGACGGAATTTGGGTACAGTCATTACTTTCACCCACTTTCTCGTAACCTTCTGGAATCACTGTTTGGTTATCTGGAAGATTAGGACAGA
>JBBTYP010000015.1:48268-51522 GCA_038061715.1 Patescibacteria group bacterium | reverse complement strand
CTGGAATCACTGTTTGGTTATCTGGAAGATTAGGACAGACATCAATTACTTCTGGCGGAACAATATCAGTAGTAACGTCACAAGCCTCATCATTATCACCCTTTACGACAAGCTTATAGAGTAGCCCGGCTGGATTCTGGATGTAAGAACTGTTAGTTAGACCGAAGTTCTTAACTTTCACGATAATCTCGTTATCACCATCAACCAAGAATGGCAGTAGATCGATATCGTCCTTAGTAAGTGAACCGTAGTGACTGTCGTCACCGCCGTCCGCAAACGAAACGACTGTTACGCCATTTACAATCAGTTCATAGTCGTTGTCAGCTGCAATATCAAGGTCACCCAGAGTAGGATTATTTACTGTAAAGGTTTCCTTGAAGGTAAAGATCTCTGACTCTTCGTCATCGATCTCATTAGCCTGGAGAGTATCCCACACCCAGGTTGCACCTGGAATATCAGCGGTCCAAGCTGGGTGGCTGGCATAAGTAGCTAAAGCATAACCATTTCGTTCCACCACTACTGTCCCCTCGTCGGAGTACATTTCTAAAGTGCATTGTTCGACTGGCTTCTCGATTTGTGTGTTAAAAGCCACACAATGGTAGGTTTCGCCCACTTCAATACCGTCCACTCGATCGAGGTTGTCGTAATTTAGACCGTCGATGTGACAGTACATTTCCGCTGTCTCATTGTTTGAGTTATCTGGAGTCGCTTCATGTGTGAATGGAATATATCCTTCTTGGAGCACTTCACGCATCCAGACATATGAATCTCCGTCGATATCATCTTCTGTCAGATAGGCAGTGGCGACACCGTTTTCATCAGTTGGACCGAAGGTTGTCCACGCTGCACTGCCAGCTGGACCAACTAGAGTATCGCCTGGATCAAACGCATTCTCAGTTCCCCACTCAAATTGCCAGTCTGGCTCAAGCCAACAAGCGCCATCGCTTTGTTCTACCCAGTCTGAGGCGGTAGCAGCTGTAATCTTGGCGGCACTACCCTCATCATTCCAATTTGGTAGATCTGCTTCATCTTCACACACCACCTTTTCAGCAATAATAGTCGCGACAGGAACCTCGCTTATATCGCGGTTTACCACATTGAGAGTCATGTCACCTTCAATCACCACTTCACCTAGACCACTGACATTTTGCCAACCGTCTTGCATGATTTCGTCTACCATGTAGCTGCCAAGCGGTACGTCAGAGAAAGTCACACAACCGTTCTCACCGGTGACTCCAGTATAGCCTTGGTAGATAGTTACTGGCAGTTCTCCGGTATTGTCGCCGTACCAACTTGCTTCTGGTGTCGTGCCATTACCATCAAACATGCGGAGGTTGGCTGGTGCGTCACTTGAAACTGTGAAGCCCTGAGCGTAGCGATGAAGACTGTTGTAGTCACCCCAATCGGAATCAGGATCAAAGGCTGAATTAATCTGGAGTTCGAGGATACTAGTACTGTAGCCAGTAAAGCCGTCCATGTGAGTCAGCCAGGTGTCCTCGGTTGAATACTCAGCATCTACGATATTGAGTGGAGTCCGGTTGTTATTCCAAGTACCCTCTGCGATCGCAACATAAGGAGTAGCGTCATCAAGTATCGTAACTGTGTTTATACCAAGAATATTGTTGGCCGGTACGTTAAGTGATTCAACTGGCTCACCGAGCAGTGAAAGTTGCCAATTTGAAAGTAGCTGTTCGTTACTGCCATACTTACAAAGAGTCACATCACCAGTTTTTGCCGCTTGCTTACACTCAACTTCATTGATTTTTACCACCAAGTCATTGAAATCATTGTCGCCATTTTGTAGATCTTCAAAGGCAAGGACGTAGGTGTTGTCTTCTGGGTTGTATACCGCTACGTTATCTTCCGTACCTGGGTTAAGGGCAAATTCGGAGAACCAAACATTAGAAGGACTACCCTCAGAATCTAAAGCAAAGCCGAAAGAACCATCATTCGGAACAGTGACTTCAATAGAATCTCCCACCGCGAGGGTTGGTACCGCGGCTGAATGTGCTCCTACTTTGAATAGCGGCACGAAGGTACTATCATCCCCGGCTTCATAGTAGCCAAATGCCTGATTGTTACCAGCATACTTTGCAAGTAAAGTAACAGTGAAGGTGGTTGAATCGCTATCAACAGAATCAAAGTCCCAGACTTGCGTGTTGATTTGGTCAGCCAGTTCATCTATCGCTGCAAAACCATTGTTATCGAGAATAGTATCCAATGATGGTTCACCAGAGCCACCAAGGTCAAATTCACTATCATCGCCTAGAGAATTGGGTTCAATACATGAATTTTCAGTTTCGTCATCTGGTTCTCGCACCAAACAAAGTCGTGCATCATCAAGGAAAGTACCATATGAGTTACTTGGACCAGCGTCAGCAAAAGTAATCGTGGCACTAGTGTCGTCGGCCACGAAGGTGTGTGAACCTTGAGTCCAATCAGCTGGTGTGAGGTTAGCCGAAGCAGTAGCCGGACCGTTGGTGCCCACTTCACTACCATCAATCAAGACTGCTAGTTGGTTTTGATCGGCCGTGATGTCGTGTCGAGGAGCAAAAGCCCATTTAAGTTCGTAAGTCGCACCGTCAATCAAGCCGACTGTCTGTGAGACCTTGGTGGAGTGATCGCCATCGAGTTCGGCATATTGAGCGCCGGCGGCGGCTTCATTACTACTCCAATTTCGGTGAAGTTCTAGGGTGGTTGGAGCGTTATTAAGGACCTGTTCAATAGTCCACCCTGCTACCACACCAAATTTATCCCAAAGATTTGCATTCTCTACTACTGGGGTCTCAAATGAGCCATTTTCAAGGAGATTAACGCACTCTTGCGGTTCAGGCACACACTCGTTATCATCCAAAGTGTAACCTTCTTCACAGTCAGGTACTTCTGGTACGCATTGATTGTCAACAATAATCTCATCTTCATCACAATCTGGTTGGACAATAACCACTTCCTCTTCTTCACAATCATTTTTCCAAATTTCCATTGTATCCTCGTTCCAGTTATTTCCCTCATAGAGTTCTATTGGGTCTTCTTCATTCAGTTGATACCAGAATGGTGGGATGATGTCTTCGTCGTGACCACCATGCCCAGTGCCATTAACAATCGCTGAGATGTTTACCTCCTGATTGTCATTTTCAGCATGACAAATCTGCACATTCCCCTGTGGATTATCATAGGGAGTTTGCTCAGTGTTTAATATTCCCTCTGGCACCTGTTCTGTAGCATAAGCGACAAAAAAAGCCGCCGGAAAGGCG
>JBBTYP010000015.1:18309-48258 GCA_038061715.1 Patescibacteria group bacterium | reverse complement strand
GAAAGGCGCTTAATAATAAGGATGCAACAGTCATGACTGCAACCAATCGCGCGGTTAACGGGCGATTCAATGTATATAATGTTTTCATAATAATTTAGCTTAAGGTTGCTAAAAATCCTCTGTCAGTAATAACACGCTACCCACCAAGAGCGTCGTGGTACGTATAACTGTACTCCCTTCTTTCAGTATTGCAAACAATACGAAATATTAAAAGTAAATGTCAATATTTTAAACGAGCCAAACTTCACTGTGCTTCAAACCGGCGGACTGGTTCGATCCGTGAACAAGGACTCTTATCGTCATCATCGCTATCTTCCTTACCGGTTACTTTAAGAAGGGCATGTTCGGCCTGCTCGCCATAGCCGTGTACCCTAGTTTCAAAGACCTTTCTGGCCGCTGATAAATCCGCCCGAGTGACCGCTTTGTCTAGTTGCCAAGGAAAAGCTCCACAAGAATGAAAAAAGGAATTTTCCTTGTCTGTTAGGACGCCAATTAAACGGACGTTCTCTTCACTATCAAGCAGCTCTAACTCCAGTGGTGTGAGTTCAGACACATCAACCGCCCAAGACTTACCCGCGATGTCAACAAAATCGACAACCAGAGCTGGGGGCATAAGTGGGCGCACCTGCTTACCGAGCATTCTTCCCTCTTCGGGATTCTGCCACATTCTGCGTTCGATCTTCTCTTGAGAAGAGTAGATTCCCATATGTTCACCAAGTACATGGTCTGTCGTATAGCCCAGTCCGAAAAGCTGTAAAGCGGCTCCTCCAGCCAGACTGAGTATCAGACTACTACCAACAATTTGCCACAGCGGATAGCGATAACCCCGTTTGGTGTGTCGTACCTCATAGACACCCACCAGCACCATCAAACCAAAAATCACAATCCAAAGGAACGGCAGAACCTCTACCATAAAGGTGAAAAAATTCTCGTGAGTTGCTTCATAGAGAGCATATTGACTATGACTAACCACAAATAATGTTACAGCGACTGCCAAGGCGCCAATCAACACCGTTGCCAACCACAAAAACCAGACCGTGCACTCCCGAGTTTGGAAAAAAGTCTTTGACCGGGGACAGATTTCCCCACCTCGAATTTGGCTCATGACTGAGCCTTTACAGGAGCTATTTTCTTGGGGCTTATTTTCTTCCATATGCTTATATACGCAGGTTATCCTTGTTTAATACATTTGCCAACTGTTTCTTGCCCCGATGAAGTAAGGTACCAACTGAACCAATCGGGATTTCTAAAATGTCAGAAATTTCGTCGTATTCCTTATGTTCAAAGAAACGTAGTATGATCGGTTCTCGATATTTCTCGTCGATTTTGAATAAAGCCCTGTTAATCTCTTCGACATTAATGCATTTATCAAATTTCACTTCCTCTCCCTCCTGATTCGAACTAAGAAAGCCCAGCACTTCATTACCGTCTCCCACCAAATGTCCTTCTGGGCGCACATTTTTCCGACGATAAAAGCTAATGGCTTCATTGTGGGCAATACGATAAATCCATGAAGAGAAAGAATAATTATTGTCAAAGCTATTAAGATTGCGATAAGCTTTAATAAATACATCCTGCAGGACATCCAGTTGATCGTCAGGGTTACGTACCCCTAACCGATCAATATACCGTTTCAACTTGACTTCATAACGCTCCATCAAAAGCCCGTATTGATTCGGGTCTTTCAGCGTCATATGTACGATTTCTGTATCGCTTGGTGGCAATGCTTCCATACAGGCAGTCATTGAATAGTCTCACGAAACAGAAGAAAGATAAAATGACAATATCGAATCATATCTTCAAAGCGACAATCTGTATTGACGAAACAATATTACAATGCATAATAGCCCTGCAACCTAACAAAGAGGAGTAGTTGCATGTTTTTCGATGTTGGACGTTCAGCCCGGATTCGGGAAAAAATCGGAGCGATTAATCTCGCTCCTTACCTAGCTAAGGCGACAGAGCTCTTCGGCCTAGCCGAAGAAGACTACGACGCCGCAACTCGCGAATACCGCCACTTCCTTTATCTCGCGTACTGGAACAAGCGCCTGGCCGGCGACACCATGGTGGTGCCGACCAAACAGGCAGATGCTCTGTGGCACGCGCACCTTCTCTACACCCGCGATTACGCGGATATGTGTCAAAATATTTTCGGCACATTCCTTCACCACAGCCCCGGCTTGGAAGAAGGTACTACAGTGCATGAAAAAGCTTTGAAACATACGAAGCGACTACATGACGAAGTCGGCCGTCGAGACAAGCCAGGCTTTGATGAAGACTATTTTTCCTTCGTCGACGTAAGCGAACCGATGCGACAGTCTTCCTCAGGAAGCGATTCCGGAGGTGACAACAATAACGTCAGCTTCGAAGGAGGCCCTCGTGTCTCCATTCCATATGTAGAACACGGCGGCAGCTTCGGTGGTGGTGGTGCTAGTGGCACCTGGTCTTCTGACTCCCCTTCCTCTTCATCTTACGATGGTGGAAGTAGCTCAAGTAGCTGTGGTGGCGGAGGCTGTGGAGGCGACTAAGTAAAGCCGCCCAATACAAAGAAAGGTTCGCCTGACTTGTGTTGGGCGGCCTTTTTTATACTTAATTGAAAAAATCCCAAAATGTGTTATAGTTGCGAAATTATGGAATTTCCAATCCGAATTAATAAATATCTTGCTCTACAAGGTATTTCATCCCGCCGTGAGGCGGATGTTTTAGTGGAAGCTGGTAAGGTGCTAATAAATGGTAAGCGGGCCAAAAACGGCGACCAGGTAAACGAAAATGATAAGGTGGAGTTGTTGGGCGCAACCAAATCAAAGTCTTATCTCGCCTACTACAAAGGTCGCGGCATCATTTGTCATTCACCAAGTGAGCGAGAAGTCGATATCAAGGCTCGCCTCGCCAAGGACTATGGTATTACCAATGTAGCCCCCATCGGCCGACTCGATAAAGACTCGGAGGGACTGATTATTCTCTCAAACGACGGGCGAATTACCGGCCCCCTACTAGACCCCGAGTCTGGACACGAAAAAGAATACGAGGTCTCCGTCGATAAAAACATCGGCCCCATGTTTATTAAAGCTATGAGTAACGGCGTCGAGATCGAAGGCTATCGCACTAAACCAGCTAAAGTGACCGCGCATAAGACCAACCAAAAGCGCTTCACGATTATTTTGACTGAGGGTAAGAAGCATCAGATTCGTCGCATGTGTGCGGCCCTTGGTTTCCAAATCCAGTCACTCAAGCGAGTGCGGATAATGAATATCAAACTCGACAAACTAAAGCCCAATCAATATCGTAAGATTGTTGGTCTCGAACTCCAAGAATTTTTAGAAGCTTTGGCAGTATAGAAAATGCCCGGAGTCTTGCCTCGGGCATTTTTGTCTACCTACCTTCTATCAGTAGTACTCGCCGTACCAACCAGCTCCGCAAATACAATCAGATTATGGGTGTAGTGCGTAGCGTCTTTTATATATATTCCGCTACAGGTAATAAGTCTCAGTCCAGCGTGATTAATATCGCCATAGACCTCCTTAGTCGGAAATCCTGCTTGGGAATGTCTCTCTAACTTAGTTACTGCAAAGATAGCCACGCTGCCATCAGCCCTTTCCACTCTTATTTCATCATCCTTTTCAAGTTGCCCGAGTGAAAAAAACACCGCCGGACCAGAAACTGAGTCCACATGGCCCAAAATCACGGCTGGGCCCAGTTCACCTGGGGTCGGGCCGTTTTTGTAATAGCCAACGCTGGTGTAATCATTGGGTACTTCGACCTCCTGATTGGGTTTGAGTCCTAGTGGCTCAGAAAAGGGCACATCAATATCCAGCTTTGGTATCTGGAGCTGTATTGGCAATGATTCACTCATAATTTCACCTTGCACTGACAGTACAACTGGTGGCTCAGGTGGCGCTTGTACTTCAGACACCGACCACCACGGACAATAAAGTAGAAATACTACACCTATTCCAAATACGACAACCGTCGCTACAATCTTGTAGCGACGGTTTGTCGATGAGTGCGTTATTGTTTCAGTTACTTGCTTAGCCATGCTTACGAGCTCGCCCAACCAGTGCCACGGGAACTAGTTGGAAGAATTCGAATGAAGTGGAAGTACCACCCGCGCCAGTATTGGCAGCCCCAGCAGGAACAGCTGTTACTTGTTCACCCAAAACCAATGGTTCGGCTGAATCAGAGGCACCGAGCACGTCTCCGTCTGGAGTATCGTTATCGTTATTGTCATTGTTGTTTCGGTCACCCACTCGGGTTCCGCCACCACCCCCTCCGCTAGTGGTCACTTCCACATTGCCAAAGTTGTATGGTCCATAAGTGCCCACAACAGCTGCGTAGGCAGTTGGTACTAGGAAATTCTTGACTGAATCAAGCAGAGTCACGCTCTCTTCGACAGGAATAAGTGGTGGTACTGTCACAGTATGTGATTCTTGGGTGATTCGCTCCCAATCTTCTTCCACTTGCTCAGTAATAGTCCAGGTTCCAGCTGGTACTTCAAAGAAGTAGAAACCATTTCCATCGGTAGTAGTTTCTAAAGTTGTTTCGCCATCGGTGATAAAGACTTTCCAGCCACTAAGCGGTGCTTCTTGATTTTCTTCACTGACATCACGCAATAAGTTTTCATTTTCATCATGATAGACATAACCTTCTATTCTATAGGTATCGATATAGGTGCAATTTTCAGCTTGTTCATTACCTCTAGTAGCCTCAGGATTATAGTTGGCTGCTTGCGAATCAGTACAACCAAGGACTGGTATCACATCACCATAGTTGATTGAACAGTCAGAATCAGTGGTTGGAGTTCCTTCAATCACTAACTTATAGAGAACACCAGCTGGATTATTGGCTGGGTTGGGATCACTAGGAGTCGCTTCATTGGTAACGTCAATCAATAGTTCGTTGTCACCTTGTGCAACATCAGCCATAACATCGTATGATTGCACATTATTGAAACTACTACCAAAGCTGTGGGAAGTACCGCCGTTAAGAGCAGCGTCGTGACCATTATCAGAAGCAACTTGTAGGGTTGCACTGGTAACCGTACCCACAAAACCAAACCGCTCACTAAAGGTCAAAGTTTCAGTAATGGTCGGGTCGGCCACTGGGTCGTCGCCCCAAATCCAACTAGCGCCGCTTAAAGTAGCCGTCCAAGCTGGATGAACAAATGATAGTAATGATGCTCCTGACTCATTTTGAGTCACAAAAGTTTGGTCGCTACTAACAATTTCTACCGTACAGGTAGGGAGAGATACCGCCGAAGCTCGTAGTGGAAGCACACTAAGCATGAGTGCTAGCGTGGCAAATCCCGTAAAAATTTGGGCGGCAAAGCTAGTTGAACGAGTGAATAAGTTCATAAACAATAATTTGAGTTAATAAGTCTGTAAACAACACCGACACGTAGTAGCTACGTAGGTACTGCTAATATATACCGATTTGTTTAAAACACAATACTTTTAGGAAAACGTCGAGGAATAAATTAGCCAGAAAAAAGCGCGGACTTAGAGTCCGCGCTTTTTCACTCAACTAAACGTCTTCCAAAAATTCCATTCTGCCAACTTTACTTTGATAATGAAGGCCATGTCCTTCAATTCATCGTGTAAACGAATCAACCAATCCGACTTCGGTACTTCGTAAATGGTTGGTTCCACTTCGCTATCAGCCGCTTTTATAGCTTCGAGTAAGTCTTGTCCCAGTTCTGAATCTACTGGATACACTGCTGTCACCGTTTGCAGTTCAAACACACTATTTGGTACTTGAATAACGTAAATGTTTTTAGTATTCAGTTTTGGTGGTTCACCCGCACAGAGATAATTCCAAGTACTGTCTCTGTGAAAGTACACCCACTGTTTATCTGGCACAGTACCCAGGTGCGCCGCACTGATTTCAATAAACTGCCCACTGTAGCCACTGTCGTACATTTGGTTTACATCGTCCTCTACTGCCTTATCCTTCACCCGTTCCGCTTGTTTAGTCGGGATGGCGGTTACTACCACCGAATTAGGGTCAGCCACGATATAATCAATCATCCCCACAGGATCGATACAGCTAAGTGCCAACGAAGGCGACGGTGCCGCCATAAACGCCAACCCAAGGAGGACTGGCAAAAACAATACTTTTTTCATACTTAGAGAAGACGAAGCTTACTACTCTTCCTTACACCTAATCGACTAGAATCTGAGTACTGGCTGGCAGGCCTTTTTTGATTACTTCGAGGTCTTGTTTGGCATACTGGGTACCACGCAGGTCCAGGATTTTAAGACTTTTTAAATTGGCCAGCTCGTTTGGAAGACCAGTGAAAGGATTATTAGACAGATTTAGTATTTCGAGTTTAGACAGCTGGCCCACTTCGGCTGGTAAACCAGTGAAGTTATTGTCGCTGATATTAAGCTGTTTGAGGTTGGTCAAAAAACGAATTTCTCCTTTGAGTGAACCGGACAAGCCGCGAGAAGAGAGATTAAGGGCCGTTGTTCCCTCCGAGACACTGATGCCTTTATATACTTCAATTGACTTCCCAGTGCCAGGATCAATAGTCTTAGTTGGTGTCGGTGCTGGTGCGTTAGTTTCGGTAGTCGGCTGCTTTGAGTCGGTGCTCAGTTTGTCGGCTGCTTGTTTAGCGGAATCAAGTACATTTTCGTAAACAGTGGGTTCATCGACCACATTATTCGTAGTCGACATCCGCGAGCCACCCCACCAGGCTCCCATAGCGACCACAATAAGTAAGGCAATGATTCCAAAGTAATTCATATCTAGTAAGTATACTCCTTGTTAACGACAACAAAAGAGCAGCGGGTATACCCGCTGCTCTTTTGCCGACAGTTATCTAATTACTCAAATTTTTGGCCGCGCCGCGCGCCGCATCAAGCGTGTTACCAAGCACATCCTCTTTGGTATTATCTTTCTGAAGGGTCTCAATTCCACCGCCAAACAGCCAGATGAGTGACGTCAGTACGGCTACCAAGAAGATAAAGGCTTTAAGGTTCATAGAGGAATTATAGCATCGCTGTTTATTCTCTTTGTAATTTTTATTTCGGTGCTTAATTCTTTGGAGCGCGTTTGCGTTCGGATTCGGTTAGACCTTTTTTGCGGAGGCGAATAGACACGGGGCAGACTTCTAGGAGCTCGTCTTCTTGCATGATTTCAAGTCCAATTTCGATGGTCATAGCTTTATGGGGGACGAGAGTAGTAGCCTCATCACTACTGGAAGACCGCATGTTGGTGAGTTGTTTCCCTTTAGTAGGGTTGGCGGACATTTCCTCACCCTTACTAGTATTACCAAACACCAT
The DNA here is from genome assembly GCA_038061715.1 of Patescibacteria group bacterium. Classification (GTDB taxonomy): domain Bacteria; phylum Patescibacteriota; class Minisyncoccia; order Phycocordibacterales; family UBA918; genus OLB19. The sequence continues at coordinate 40,978 of JBBTYP010000015.1, read as the reverse complement.
TCCTTCATACACTTCGGTTCCAGCTCCAATGTAAAGTTCACCGCGATCTTGGAGATTAAAGAGGGCGAAGCCAAGTGCTTTTCCAGTCGCCATAGAAATCATCGAGCCAACTTGTCTCTTCTTGATTTCACCAATGTGACGACGAAACTCAAGGAAACGGGAACCAATAATTCCCTCTCCCTTAGTGTCAATAATAAACTGGTTCTTATAGCCCAATAGGCCCCGAGTCGGTCCTTCGAAGATAAGTCGCACTTGGTTTTCGTGCATAATCATATTTTGCATAATGAAGCCCCGATTCGATAGTCGTTCGATAACGGCTCCTTGGAATTCGGCTGGTACGTCAATCACTACCTCTTCAAACGGTTCGGTTTTGTGGCCATCTTCTTCTTTAATAATTACTTTTGGCTGTGAGACCGAGAGTTCGTAACCTTCGCGTCGCATGTTCTCGAGCAAAATTGCGATGTGCATTTCGCCTCGCCCGTAAACATTGTAGGCGTCGCCGCCAGCGCTTTCGACTTGCAGTCCGACGTTGATTTCCATTTCTTTCATTAAGCGGTCGCCGATTTGACGGGAAGTCACATACTTGCCTTCCCGGCCAGCAAACGGCGAGGAATTTACGGAAAACTGCATCCCTACTGTCGGCTCGTCTACTGAAATCGCTGGAAGAATCTCGGCCGCTTCATCGTTAGTAATAGTTTCGCCGATGTTGATATCGGCAATACCTGCGATTAAGACAATGTCCCCCGAGAAGGCTTCATCGACTTCCACCTGCTTTACACCACGGTAGCCAGAGAGTTTGACTACTTTGCCTTTCTTTATATCTTGGCCTTCGGCTTTAATGAAAATTTGTTGACCCTTTTTGATTGAACCATCGTAAATTCGAGCCACGGCCAGACGCCCGAGGAAATTGTCATAACCGAGGTTGAACACCTGGGCCCGGAGTACTTCGCCCTCTACATATGGCTTGGTAGCTGGTACGTGGGCTAGGACAGTATCTAGGACTGGAGATAAATCAACCAGTTCGTCACTCATTTTAAGTTTCGCGACCTTTTGACGACCAATACAGTAAACGACTGGGAAATTTGATTGTTCGTCGGATGCTCCAAGTTCGAGAAAGAGCTCAAGCACGTCTTCTTCGCAGCGATCAGGATCGGCGGCCGGTTTGTCAATTTTATTGATGATAACAATTGGCTTGAGGCCGAGTTCAAGAGATTTTTTGAGTACGAAACGAGTCTGTGGCATTGGACCCTCTTGAGCATCTACTACCAAAAGTACTGAGTCAATTGAACGCAACACCCGCTCGACTTCAGAACCAAAGTCGGCGTGGCCTGGCGTATCCACAATGTTTATTTTGGTACCTTTATACTCGACTGAGGTATTTTTGGCATAGATAGTAATACCACGCTCTTGTTCAAGGGCGTTATTATCCATGGAAGCATCGCCTTCACGTGATCCAGTGAACTCCATCAAACCATCGGTCAAGGTAGTTTTGCCGTGGTCCACGTGAGCAATGATTGCGATGTTTCTAATCTCCTGTGACATAAATAATTTAAATAAAAGCACCCCAAGGGTACTTCCAACGACTTCGTCGAAGGGGCGAGACTCGCGTAGAGTCAACACCTTTTAATAAGGACGCTAGTAATAAGCGGCGTAAGTATGCCTTTATTTAAGGTTTTAGTCAATGGCCTGAGCCTCTCGGCGGCCGGCTCAACAATTTAAAAGTATGCTTCAGTGAACGAGCTTATCTGTCCTTGGAGGTAGTCGTACAGGGTGTCAACGTCTTGTTTGACAACTTCCATCTCTAAGTTACCCTGCATGGCCAGAGTCGCGGCGTAGACAAACGCGGCCAAGGCGGAAGTCATGATAATAGTTTTAAGTAAGCTGATCATATTTTTCTTTACGATAACGTTTAAGACGATAGCTACCGTATCCAATACCTATTATAACCAGAGTTAAATAAATGTAACTAGAGAAAATCAGATGAAAGGGCGTGAATCCGAAGTGATGCTGAGTTTTAAAGATTTGTGCTAAAGCTTTAAAATAGCCAGAAGAAACCGGTTCCTCACCCACCAGCAACATATAACTGCCTTTGTTGTCTGGGGTACTCACTTCTATATGGTAAGTACCGGGAGTAATTTCTTTTTCTAGCACTGGCGCTGTTAAGAACCGCATCCCCAACATCTGACTACGTTCCTTTGTCCATTTTTCCAACGGTTCATTCTGGCGAACGATTTCAGCGACACCACCATCAATATCATTCTGACGTACTATTATTAGTCCGAAAGGTTGGGCTTTCTTATTGGATCGCTGCATAACTTGCATTTTCAACGTAATTGCTACATCGGTCTTTAGTTCGTACATATCTGGCGCATCTTCTAAGTCGCCCAAATAAGAACGTTCAACATAGGGATCACCCTCAATCTCGATTAAGCTATAAGCCTCAGTCGGTTCGGCCGGTATCGGATTGTAGGCATAAGCGAAAGACACTGATGTGAGTAGCACAAGAGTTAATAGTAGATAACGCATGTGAAAGTAGTATACCAAAAGTGCGGCAGCAAAAGGCCGCCGCACTTTACAGCTTCCTACTCAACCGTTTGTAAATACTGCCAAACAGCATTAAATGCCAGCCACAAATCTCCCTCACTATCAACCGCTGTGCCGCAGGAATCAATTTTGTATGGCTGTGATTTATACACAACGGTGTATTTAATATCAACCCCGCCCGTAGCTGAGTTACAGGTACCAATAGGGACCGCTTGAGATTGTTCCGCTAGTGCCTCCGCATCCAAAGCCCGACCAACGACTCGTTGTTCATTAAGTGGCAGCGTACCTTCTTTAACTGTTGGCGGTAAGGTGGTATCGGTATAAAAGCGATAGCGATAGCTGCCATCATGTTTTAGTTGAAAAGCTGGACAGCTGCTTCCGCAACTCCCGTAGGCTTCCGCCAAAAGTGAAAACTCGGCCTGCTCTTCTTGAGTCGCCACTTCGTCATGTCCGTATAGTTTGGTAAAGTGGGCAATATACAAGTACGCACCAGCAACAACTCCAATTACAATGGTAATTAAAATACTGACCAAATCATCCTTTTCCATAAGTAACACTAGTATAGCAAACGGTAGTCAAAGAAAGTTAAAGCTTGCACAAAAATATCAATCCTGGTGGAGAGAGGGGGATTCGGTCACGAGTTACTAACTATAATTGTTCGCTGCGCTCCAATTCTAGTAAGTACTCTCGACCCCGCCTCACTCGTTCACAGGTTCACATCGCTGCGGCTTTCGAATCCCCACGCAAGCAAAGAAGTTTGCTTGCTCTCTCTCCGCGAACAAAATATGCGCCTTCATAGGCGCTATTTTGTATTCGCGGAGAGAGGGGGATTCGAACCCCCGATACGCTTTCACGTATACTACCTTTCCAAGGTAGCGCGATCGACCACTCTGCCATCTCTCCTGTTAAGTCTTGTTTGGTGGTATTTATAACATACGCACTAACGCTTTACCTCTTCTACCAAATGAAGAACGTGCATTAGTGGTCTGGCAATAGTGAACATGTATTCTTTGAGTTCGCTTGGTTCTACTTTTGAAACTGTCTTCTCAAAACGAATTTGATTGTCTGGAAAGAGTAGATACATGAGGTTGCCAATGAATGCGATACGGATATTGAGCTGTTCGTGCTTTTTCCACCAATCGTATAGATCACTCATGAACTGTGGAGTTAGTACTTCTCTGGCTTCTCGATCGTTGTCAGTTGCAACATGCAGCAACTCTTCGAAATCATTCCATTCAAACTTTGTTTCTTTTATTTGGTTATCGGCTTCAAGTAGAGTTGACCAATAGGTACGGTGGGCGAAGCCATGGGTGTCGCCGTCAGTTGAAATGAAAGTCTTCCCTGTTAATGCCCGCCTAAGCGGCAAGGCTACGAAGTAGCCTTTAAAGACCTGCTTAACCTGACGACTCCGACCAGAACCTGTTATATGTTCCAGGTGAAGTTCACTTACCATCAACCTTCTTTCGACTATGTCTATGGCAAAGACGTTATCGAGACGGGTGGTATTAAATGGCTCGGTGATTAACTCGGAAGTCGTAAGCGAAGCCAAAACTTGCTCAGACTCGGGTGACTCGCGCAGTGAGCGGAAGTGGGCGCGCAAAATATCAATCAGTTCAGCCAGCTTACCGCCAGTTCCATCTATTGATTTTTTATCAACTACTACAGTGTGCTCTATCAGTTCCCCTTTCACTCCAAGCAGGTTAAAAATTGCTCCAAATAGTATGGTGTCGACTTTGGCGTTAAATTGCCTAATTACATCAGAACCAGACATGATGAATTTAAAGCCAAAGTAGCTACACAGCATAAACGATATCAAAAAAACACCGATGCTTATGACGGTACTCCAGAAGTTACTGAGGTTTGCGAACAAAACCTCCAGTACAAGGACGGCTGAGTTAGGTAGTAAGAAAGCTGCCGCAATCAACAAAAAGCCAATTCGTTGGTAACGACGGAATTTTGCGTAGTCCTGTTCCAACTTCCCCACTTCGCGCTTAGTCGCAGCGGTGATGGCACCAATTTTGTAGTCGAGGACTGTTTCTAGTCCCGCTTCGTCCTTGATAGTGTCTTTGATGCTCATAGATTACTTGGCCATTTCCCGCAAAATGCGAACTCTGTCCTCAGCCGGTGGATGAGTCTGAAAAAGATTAGACAGCTTCTGGCGAAAAGTTTTATGGTCACTACCGAAAGGATCAGCAATAAAAAGATGAGCCGTAGCGGTGTTGGCTCGCGCCATCGGCAAAGCGTAGGCGTGAATTTTTTCCAAAGCGCTGGCTAGTCCTTCTGGATAGCGAGTGAGTAAAGCTCCTGACGCATCAGCTAGATACTCCCGCTTACGAGAGATTGCTAATTGAATCATTTTAGCTGCAACAGGAGCTAGAATAATCCCTATCACTCCAATAACCAAAAAAGCGGCTCCTACCCGACTGTCATCTCGATCTGAGCCAAAGGCCATCGATCGAATTAGGATGTCAGCCAAAATTGCTACAAACCCAGCCAAGACAACCGCTACGGTAGAAACCAACATATCGCGATTACCGACATGCGAAAGTTCATGCGCCATCACACCTTCAAGCTCGGTCTGACTAAGGATATCAAGTAAGCCGCTAGTAGCGGCTACGGCAGCATGCTCGGGGTTGCGACCAGTGGCAAAGGCGTTGGGCGCTTTATCATTAACTACATATACTTTCGGCATTGGGAGTCCGGCTGTAATCGAAAGGTTTTCAACTACATTCCACAACATTGGGTGACTGGCCTTAGTGGCAGGTTGCGCCCCCGTCATTTTAATTACTAGTTTGTCTGAAAACCAGTAACTTCCGACATTCATAATTAGAGCCACCACCACCGCTCCATATAGGATCCCTGGCGAGCCCATGATATAGGCGGCTAAGTAGCCGATAGCAATCACCATGATGAAAAACGCGGTCATAAGAAACCAAGTTTTACGAATATTATTGCCCTGTTGTGTGTAGAGAGTTGCCACGGTTTTTTATACGGATTAGGTTATTGTTTTCTTACAGCGGAATACCCTGGGGACTTTCGTTTGATTGGTAGTCGACATCGGCTGACCAATGAAGGTAATAGCCATGCTTGTACGCTCCCTTACGGACTAGGTTTTCTTTTCGAGATTCAATCAGTTCTTCTTTGGGAATGCCGATTTGGTTAACTAGAGTTTCTAACACGACCATTAAGTCACTGTACTCCTCAATAAAAGTAGCCTTGTCGCGGGCCATGGCCAAGGATGAAGCTTCTTCCATAATCTTCTTAAACAGCTCTTGTTGTAGCTCCTGTCCGTCAGTAATTTTACGAATCTCACAAGCTTGCTTTTTTGCTTCAATCTTAGCTGGGATGTTATCCCGAACTAACTTGTTGTAATAAACTCGGGTAACTTCAGACATAAGCCTAAAAACTTACTTTTACTACTTCTCGCTCTCCACTATTCTCCGGCAACTCAAAGAATGCCTGGCCGACAAAATTAAACAGCTTACCAACGATATTTGAAGGAAAGGCTTGGAGCGCGATATTCAGATCACGTACGTTGCCATTGTAGAAACGTCGAGCGGCCTGGATTTTGTTTTCGGTATCAGCCAATTCGCTTTGTAGTTGGGCAAAGTTTGAATTGGCTTTCAGGTCTGGGTAATTCTCGGCAATCGCGATGAGTTTTCCAAGGGCGCCAGAAAGTTGCGCTTCGGCTCCTGACATCGCCGCCATTTGCTCTGGCGTAATAGCACCAGCGTCAATATGAGTTTGGGTGGCAGTCGTGCGAGCGGCTGTCACACTCTCGAGTGTCTCTCGTTCGTGCGCAGCGTAGCCCTTTACTGTTTCGATGAGATTTGGGATGAGGTCATAACGTCGCTTAAGTTGCACGTCAATGTCCGCCCAAGCTTCTTTGGTGCGCTGAGTAAGTGAAACAAACCTGTTATAAAGTGAGATGAAGTAGATTACGACCAACGCAACTACCCCTAAAATAATCCAATTAAACATTTCCATAAACAAAATAGGTTAATGTGATAATTATAACACTAATTTGACAAGTTACACCTCTTCTTCTATCCTCCCTCTAAAGGCTCTTTAGAGGGAGGAATCGATGTCGCTAACGCTAACTGTCTACCATCACAATGGTGTTTGCCTTATTGTTGAAGCAGGAATCGTTGAAGTTCTTGGCCGGAGGGTCAAGTTAACCCGTACGCAGTTTGTCATATTTCATTTACTAATGAGCCAACCAGAAACTGTTCTCACCAGGAACCAAATCATGGATTGGCTGGAAGAAAAACAAAAGGTTGAATGCTTGCTCATGTTTCGTTCTATCGATACTCAAATCAGACGATTACGAAAGCGACTTTTTCCCAGAAATCCAAAGCTAGGCAAATTGTTTATTGGGACAGTGGTCAAGCGCGGCTATCGACTAAACGACCTGCGTCAAAAACGCCAGTCATGATTCAGTATTAGCGGTAGTAGTACAAAAGACGCGCGAGGCTTCGGTCTCGCGCGTTCTTTCTTTAGTCCTAGTACATTCCACCCATGCCCGACATATCTGGCATACTTGGCTTGCTTTCTTCTGGTTCATCCGCAATCGCTGCTTCGGTGGTGAGTAGAATCGCGGCCGCAGAAACTGCGTGCTGCACTCCAGAACGTTCTACCTTCACTGGGTCGATGATTCCCGCTTTGATCATATCGTCGACCATCTCGCCTTTCGCTGCGTCGTAGCCAGCATTACCACCAGCTTGTTTTACCTTTTCTACAATCACAGCACCATCGTGTTTACCAGTGTTGTCAGCGATCTGACGAAGTGGTACATCAAGAGCCTTTAATACGATACTATATCCGATTAGTTCTTCCCGCGACAAGTCTTTCTTGGTCATGAGTTTCTTTTCGACAATACTTGCAGCCCGGGCCAGAGAAGTGCCTCCTCCTGGTACGATCCCTTCTTCAATCGCAGCCTTAGTGGCGTTTACAGCGTCTTCTATCTTCAGCTTTAGATATTTCATCTCGGTTTCAGTGGCCGCACCGACGCGAATAACAGCGACCCCACCAGCCAGCTTCGCGATTCGTTCTGAAATTTTTTCTTTATCAAACTTTGACGATGTCTGTCCCAGTTGGGCCTTAAGGGCCGTGATGCGATCGGTTATATCTTTTTTGTCTCCACCACCACCGACAATAGTAGTGTTGTCTTTTGAGGCAATTACTCTGTCAGCCTTTCCAAGTTGTTCGAAGACGACGTCTTCAAGCTTCAGACCAAAGTCATCGGTAATGAGCGTGCCTCCGGTTGTGACTGCAATATCAGCCAGTATCTCCTTCTTGCGATCGCCGTAGCCTGGAGCCTTTACCGCCAAGACCGAGAAGCCCCCCTTGAGTTTGTTGACCACAAAGGTCGCCAGGGCTTCGCCCTCAACATCGTCAGCAATAATGACGAGTTCTTTTTTCCCAGTCTGGGCAATTTTTTCAAGTAACGGAAGGATCTCTTGCACTGAAGAGATTTTTTTATCAGTGATGAGAATTTGTGCATTTTTGTACTCGGCTTCCATTCGCTCTCCGTTAGTCACCATATACGGCGACACGTAGCCTTTATCAAATTGCATTCCTTCAGTCAGTTCAGTCTCAATCCCAAATGACTGAGATTCCTCGACTGTCACCACACCATCCTTACCCACTCGGTCGATAGTTTCAGCAATCTTTTCTCCCAGCTCTGCGTCTTCGGCAGAAATTGTTGCGACTTGCTTAATTTCTTCGATGGAGGAAATTTGAGTTGCCATTTCCTTAAGGGCAGCCACCACATCGAGGGCAGCATGCTCCATACCATTTCGGACTGCCATCGCGTTTACTCCCATCGTGGTCTGCTTCAAACCTTCATTAAAGAGAGCTTGAGTAAGTATGGTAGCGGTAGTAGTGCCGTCGCCGGCAATCTCATTGGTCTTTTGCGCCACTTCTTTAATGATTTCCGCGCCCATATTCTCAAACTTGTCTTTGAGGACAATTTCTTTAGCAATCGAAACACCGTCGTTGGTGATGGTTGGACCACCGTATCCTTTATCTAGAATTACATTGCGTCCGCGTGGACCAAGCGTAACTTTGACGGCGTTGGCGACAGTATCAACTCCCTTCTGGAGTTTCTTCTTGACTTCTTCTCCGTAGATAACCTGCTTTGCCATATAAATTTTTTGATTATTACTGATAAATTATTTTCGGTTTAATTTCAGACTTCCTTTCCAGCTCGCTGCAGCCTATTTTCTCCCTGGGAAGGGTCGAAAATATACTAAGCGCCTGGATAAATTCAGCACAGTCGTAGCTGCGCTACTCGTTGCTTCATTCAACAACTCCTAAAATGCTCGCTTCGGCCACTATAAAGTATTCCTTCCCTTCAAATTTAACTTCGTCATAGCCGTACTTTGAAAAAACAACCCGGTCGCCCACTTTTACATCGAGCGGAATACGCTTCTCACCGTCTTCATCCCATTTTCCTTGACCGACCGCAATAACAACTCCCTGTTCTGGCTTTTCTTTCTTGGCTGAGTCAGGAATGATAATTCCAGATGCTGAAGCAGTTCCAGCCTCTTGGTCTGTAAGTGGGCGTACTATCACTTTGTCATTAAGCGGTCTGATTGGACTGTTTTCGGTAGACATAATTGAGGATTTAAGAACTTATTTATAACTGTATTTATGTACGACAAAATCAATCGTTATTTCGTTTGTCGCGGGAGTATTATACGGCAGCTAAATATGTTTGCAATTTTTCTGTATCGTGACAATATGTCATAGGTAGTTAGGGAGGAAAAAATGTCTTTTGAGCAGCTAATGACCCTCTACATAATCCCAGCGGCTGGGTTCTTTATCGGTTTGTATTATTTCACCAAAGGTAGGAGGATCTACTCCAGGACTTCGGGTAAATACTACCTCAGAAAAGATTAGCTCTCGGTAAGTCTAGGAATTCTATTCTTGAGTCCAACAATGTTTATCGTCCTAAATAACTTAGGTGTCATCTGATACCTGGCGGCAACTGTGTTATAGGCATCTGGATCAGGTGCCTATTTTCTTGCTTTAAGACGAAATATCTGCTATATTCTCTTTCGCATGAATATTATCGATTCAGTGCTTCCAGCACTGCCTTATATCCAGATAATCCTCTCTATACTCCTAGTAGCTTCAATTCTGTTGCAGCAGCGTGGTTCTAGTTTGGGAGGTGCTTTTGGTGGCGACAATTTCAGTTCAGCTTTTCACAAGCGCCGCGGCGCCGAGCTTTTCCTATTCAAGTTTTCAGTTGGCATCGCTGTTCTCTTTGTGCTTACAGCGCTTCTTAACGTTGTAGCGTAAAGACCTCACCCTGTATTTGAATAGCTAGGTTGTGTATACCTGCACTTTTAGGACTGCCCTTGTGAAATATTAATTACGGAAGCGATGTACTATCATTTATGAACACTCCTGTCCCTTTTCGTGGACTTTTAGATAAATTACTCGGGTTAATTGAAACCAAGCGTTATAGTGACCGTATCGTCTTACGGGTTCTCTTCTTTGTGATGATTTTTTCCGGCTTAGCCAGCCTAATTGCTCTAAACGACAAGCTTTCTGTGCCTACTCCAATTAGTGGTGGTGTTCTGCGCGAAGGTTTGATCGGAACTCCACGCTTTGTAAACCCAACCCTAGCGATTACTCGTGTTGATCAAGATGTGGTGGCTTTAATCTATAGTGGCGTTATGCGCATTGGTCAAGACGGCCTACTCACACCAGACCTCGCCGAGTCGGTGACTGTTTCTGAAGATGGACTTACTTACAATATTGTCATTCGCAAAGACGTCACTTTCCACGACGGACTGCCCTTGACTGCTCGTGACGTAGTCTTTACCTATGAACTGATTCAAAACCCAGACTTGAAAAGTCCGCTTAAAGGCAACTGGGCTGATGTGACGGTAGAACAAGTGAATGAATATGAAATTAATATCGTTTTGAAAGAAGCTTACGCTCCTTTTAATGAAAATTTTTTGGTGGGGATTTTGCCGGCCCATATCTGGTCCAGCGTTCCGCTTGAACAACTACCCTTTAGTCAGCTCAATACTGAACCAATTGGTTCAGGTTCTTTTGCACTGAAGGAAGCTAAACGGGATGAATCAGGCCTAATTACTGCCTATATCCTTGAAGCCAATAGAAAAAGTCGCTTTGCTCCACATATTGATACGATGGAGTTGCTATTTTTCACGGAGGAGGATCAGCTTCTGACTGCGCTTAAAAATAAACTAATAGATGCTTCGGCCTACGTTTCAAACGAGCATATCGAAGAAGTTATTGGGGATGGCTTTTACCGCGTAGTCTCTAAACCACTCCCTAGGGTTTTTGGTGTTTTCTTTAACCAAAACAAATCTGTCGCTCTGCGTGATGGAGCCGTACGAGAAGCCCTTTTTGCGGCCACAGATAAAACAGCAATTATAAATAAAAGTCTCTACGGCTACGGTGTCCCCATAAACAGCCCTATCTCTGACCTTCGAAGTACGTTAGAATCTGAGGAAGGTTCACTAGTAGCCACTACTACTAAAGACGCAGTCACTATTCTAGACCAAAATGGTTGGGCGAAAAATAATCTTGGTCTTTTGGAAAAGCAAATCGATGGCTCTGCTGAAACGCTTAGTTTTACGCTTCGCACCAGCAATGCAACTTTACTTTCTGAAGTGAGTGAACAGTTAGTTGAAGATTGGAAAAAAGTTGGCGCTGATGTTGCAATTGAGCAATTTGAACAAACGGACTTACTTCAATCTGTCATCAGGCCGCGAGACTTTGAAGCATTACTCTTTGGTATCGACATGAGTCGATCACTCGATTTGTATCCCTTCTGGCACTCATCACAAAAGGACGATCCTGGGCTCAATATCGCCCAGTACACCAACCTTAGTGTTGATGCCTGGCTAGAAGAAGCTCGAACCGAAAAAGACGAAACCGAACGTAAGCGCTTACTAAAAGAAGCCGACACGTTGATCGCAGAAGAACGTCCTGCCCTCTTCCTATTTCGTCCAAAATTAAACTACGTAGTGAAGTCGGATATTGTCATTAGTGAATTACCTGCCATTGCCCACAGTTCTGACCGTTTTAGCACCATTGATACCTGGTATACCAGCAGTGACACATTATGGAATGTATTTAAAAATAAAAATTAGACAATAACAACTATTTTATGGAACCAACCTCTCCACAAGCAAACAACAACCACCCTCGACCACCTCGCCGTAATACCCATCGTGGTAGCCGGCCTTTTAACGCTGGCTCAAGACCGCGTCCACACACTGAGCGACCACACACCATTAGTGTTGGTGCGCCAGTACGATCAACTACCAGACGTCCAGCTGGTGGAGGTGGAAATACCGCCCCAGGAGCCAAAGGTGGACGCCGCAACAATCGCGGTGGTAATCAACGCCGCCGACCAGACAAAGCTCCCGCTCTCACCCACCGTCTCAATCTGACCGACCAAAAGTCGCCTGTAATCCCAGAAATCCTTGATGAAGATACTGTTCGCATCATTACTGTATCTGGTTGTGAAGAGATCGGTCGCAACATGAACATCATCGAAACAAAGGACGACATCATCGTCATCGATGCTGGTTTTCAGTTTGTTTCGGAAGAAACCGGCACACCAGGAGTCGACTACATCCTCCCCAACACCAAATATCTCGAAGAGCGTAAGCACAAGATCCGCGCGCTAGTGGTGACCCACGGTCACCTCGACCACATCGGGGGTATCCCGTACATTCTAGAACGGATTGGTAATCCTCCTATCTATACCCAATACCTCACCTCACTTATGATCCTCAAGCGACAAGAGGAGTTTCCACAAATAGAGCCGATTGATATGAAAGTTATCAAGGAAGGTGAGTCATTTTCTGTCGGCAAGACCCACATCAAGACCTTCCGGGTTACTCACTCTATTCCAGATGCCATGGGTGTCTGTGTTGAGACCAAGCACGGCGACGTCGTCATTACTGGTGACATTAAGCTCGTTCACGAAGACGGTAAGGTGGTGGTCGAAGAACGCGGTCAATGGGAAAAAGTTGGCCAAAATAAAAACCTGGCTCTTCTCTGTGATTCAACCAACTCTGATCGGGCTGGCTTCTCAACCTCAGAAGCTAAAGTGTACGAAACCCTAGAAGCCATCATCAAGGCTTCGCGTGGCCGTTTGGTTATCGGTACCTTTGCGTCACAATTCGACCGTCTTATTAGTGTCATCAAGACCTGCGAAGATAATGGTAAAAAAGTCGTGATGGAAGGACGCAGTATTAAGACCAATATCGATATTGCTATTTTAGCCAAATTGATTGAGGTTAAATCAGATACTTTCATCCCCGCTGGTGACATCAATAACTATCCCGCCGACAAAGTTGTTATTCTCTCAACTGGTGCACAGGGTGAGGAATTTGCCGCCTTGATGCGCATGGCGACCGACAAACATAAGTTTATTACTCTTAACGAGCGCGACACTATTGTATTATCGTCTTCCGTCATTCCTGGTAATGAAATTGCGGTACAAAAGCTCAAGGATAATATCTACCGCAAGAACGTCAAAGTAATCAACTACCAAGGTTCACACGTACACTCTTCAGGGCACGGAAACGCTGGCGAGCTCGTCTGGGTACACCAAACAGTTAAGCCTACCTTCCTGATTCCAGTTCATGGTCACCATTATCACTTAAAGAGCCACATGTTTGCTGCCGTTGAAAATGGTTTTCCAAAAGACAACGTGATCGTGCCAGATAACGGCACAATTATGGACATCAAAAACGGTACTGAGATTATCAAACATGCGGTGAAAGCACCTAACGAACTGATGGTAGTAGACGGCTTTACAGTCGGAACCAAACAAGAAGTGGTTCTGCGAGATCGCCTGTCATTGGCCCAAGATGGTATGTTTGTGATTATCGCCACCGTTAACAGCAAGACTGGCAAGCTTCGTAAATCACCGGATATTATTTCTCGTGGTTTCATCTACTTGCGTGAGAACCAACAACTACTCTCTGAAGCGCGTGTACTTATCAAGCGTACTGTCGAGAAACACACCGAGCGCATGAACCCGCTGGATCTTGAACAAGTTAAAGACGAAGTAACCAATGTCGTTAGTCAGTTTCTTTTGCAGCGAACACAGAAGAACCCGATGGTGATACCTGTCCTCATCGGCATCTAGAGAAATCTTAAAGTCACTTCATCTGCTTTGTCGCAAACGGGAAAAGTTTTTCTCACCGTACAAGAAGTACGGCTCGCAAAACTTTCCCCTAACTCCGCGCATCTAAAGCAATTTTAAAATTTCTCATGAAAAGGCCAACGCTTTGCGCTGGTCTTTTCTTTTCACATTAAAAAATATTTTACGTATTGCGACGCGTTACAATAGAGTGACCATGCCCCGAGTTATTTCGCAGTCAGAATATGGAGCGATGTTGCGCCGTCGCTATATACCAATTTACATCGCCTCGCTTTTGTTGATGTTCCATACCTACGTCGTTGCCTACATCAACTCATCATTTTTAGAGCAATTTATTGCAACCGAATCAGTCGGGACCATTTACATCATTACCTCTGCCCTGACTGTACTTATCTTTCTTTTTATTTCGCGAGTACTACATAAGGTAGGTAACTTCAAGCTCACTCTCGCTCTCATTCTTCTAAATGGCTTGGCTGTGTTTACTATGGCTTATGTCGAGTCACTTAAGTTGATAGTGCCCCTGATGTTCATTCACCTCATCACTATACCGCTCATTGTTTTTAATCTCGATGTCTTTATGGAAGAACATATCGGCAACGATGAGGGTCTAACCGGTACTAGGCGAGGGCTATTATTGGCACTAATGAGTGGCGTGGCTGCTTTTTCGCCTTTTATTAGTAGCGAGTTAATTGCTTTTGGCGGTGACTTTTCTTATGCCTATATCGCCAGCTCTCTTTCCCTGCTTCCGCTAATGGTGATTCTGCTTTTTTATTTTAAAGATTTCCAAGATCCACTCTACACTGATCTCAAGCCACTAGAAGCCATGCGCGGTTTTTGGATTAAGGAAGACATTAGAGCCGTATTTATCGTGCATTTTGTGCTGCAAATGTTTTTCATGTGTATGGTAGTTTTCACTCCTCTTTATCTTATTTCCCAGGTCGGCTTATCTTGGGCACAGTTTGGCATCATTATGTTGCTCGGTCAGTCTGCCTACGCCATTTTCGAGTATCCGATTGGCATCGCCGCAGACAAATACATCGGTGAAAAAGAAATGATGGCTCTAGGACTTATGGTTATGGCTGTCTCTACCGCCTGGATATCGTTTGTTAGTGTTCCGAGCGTGCTAATGTGGTCGCTGGTTATGTTTATCACCAGAGTCGGAGCTAGTTTGGTGGAAGTGACTACCGAAGTTCATTTCTTCAAGCGCACCAATAGTTCAGACGCGCAAATCATCAGCTTCTTTAGGGTCACCCGCCCCCTGGCCTATCTCGCCGGAGCTCTACTTGGTAGTATTGCTCTCCTCTATCTACCCTTCAATCTGCTGTTTGTTGTTTTCGCTTTTACTATGATACCCGCCATGTTTGCGACCCTAAATATCAAAGACACTAAATAGGAATAGATTTAATCGACCACCTCGTAGTCTACGCCTTGTGCTTTTCGAATAGACTTCGGCATCATCAGCCAGGCCACGAAGTAGATCAGCACCCCTGGGAAAAAACCAGTCACAATCAGAAACACGATAGCGAACAAGCGAAACAATTTCGGATCTTGTTCAAAGTACCGAGCGAGCCCCGCCACCACGCCGCTAACCACCACATTCTCCTGATCTCTCTCTAATCGTTTTGTCATATACTGCATTATACCCCACGAACCTAAAGGCTGAAAAATTGGACAAGATACACGAAGCGCAAGTCAAATAGCTTGAGGCGTACTCCTTGTACGTTGAAAGTTATTTTACGTAGTGCGACAAAGTAGATTGTCAGATTTTACAGCCTGTAGATTACGTCCTTGCGCTCGACGACTATCTCCCAACCATTTCGTTTCGCCTGTGTGTACAAAGCTTGGTTTGGGTTAAAGCAAATTTGCCGCTCCACATTTTCAAATAACGGAATATCGCCATCTGTATCACCGACCGCAATTGAACCCTCTCTGGTAAGTCCAGGGTTCTTGTCAAAAACTCGTTTTACAATATTAGCTTTGTTTTTTATTAGATGTTCGTCTGTCACGGCACCGGTAAATCTATCTTGCGGACCGATTTCATACACGCGACCGTAGACCTTATCGAAACCATATTGTTTACAAAAATCGTCCAGGATGCTTTTTGGTGATTGCGAAATTGCGATGAGGAAGTAACCTTCTCGTTTAAGTTGCTCGAGCAAGTCGCGCGTATAGCGATACACTTTTTTGCTCTTCATTGCGACCACTCGTCTTCCAACATCAGCAAAGTCTCCGTAGTAAGTGCCCTTCAAATGCTTATAAAAGGCGACCAAAACAGAGTTCAGGTAGTCTTCGTACGATCCCTCGCGGTGCAACCAATTCTTATAAGCAGCTTCATAGACTTCGGCTGTATCACTCGGGAAAACACCCTCGACAACTAATTGGTCAATTAATTCAGTAAAAAGACTGGAGCGAAAAAGAGTTCCATCAACGTCAAAGAAAGCTACCTTTTGCATATGAGCAGTATACCAAATTTAAAAGGCGCACCCTATGGACACGCCTTTTAACTAATTTTTACTTTGCTAACTCGTGTCGCAACACCATATCTACCAAGGCGCCGAGAGTAATAAGAAATAATACGAAAAGCAAAATTGGTCCGAGGATGGGGATAAAGACAAGCACTATAATACCGGCCACACCAGCAATTAGACTATACGGTGTAGTGGAAAATTCCTTCGTCTTAAGCACTAAAGAAGAAAGCAACGTGCCTAAAGTGGCACTCATCCCCACCAAGGTAACAATCATTAATGCTAGATAGAAGAGGATACCAGTGATGCCGACCACCGTTCCGATGATACTTACTGTCAGTACCACAAATACTACCGGCGCGGCAATCAAGGTAATGAAGCCAAGTAGTACTGGCCGAACACCACGGACAAGCGCTCGTTCTACCATTTTCACCATCAAGCTACGAGCGACCAAAAACCAAGCCAGTACAGAAAAAAGGAGCACTAGTCCAACAATCATAATGTGGCGAGGAAGGGTTTTGCCTTCGCTATCTGTGACGTTGTCGCTGCGAGTGACCTCCCCGCCAACTTTTGCACTCTGTGCTCGAGTTAATTGAGCCAGACTGACGTAGCGAACATTTTCGGTCACTTCCGCTCGCTCGCCAAGTACAAACTGTTCCGCAGTTACATCAACACCTTTTGCCACTGGTGCATCCAGACGAAGGGACTGATAATTGCCTAGAACATTGCCACCGACAGAGCCACTAACCTCGACCGTACCACCATAGACAACCAAGTCTCCTCCGATTGAGGCGGTAGAAAGTATCTTTACTGTATCGGCAATGATAAATACATCGCCAGTTACGGGTTCGGCAATAATGACGTCACCAGCAATAATTCGCAGGTCTTCACCGACAGCACCGTGCACATCAACACTAGCGCCCAGCATAAAGGCGTCTTTGCCGACAGTTCCATTGAGAGTGTTGCGGCCAGCGACACTAATTAGATCTTCAGCGACTTCGCCTGAAATACTAAGGACGCTAGAAGCCGCATAAAAATCGCCTTCAATTTTCTGATCCTTCTCAATCGAGATCGTCTCGCCCGTGCGAACAACACTGGACGCAAAAGCGGCCGACGGTGCAAGCACTACTAAAATAGCTAATAATGTAAAGGTTTTTGGATAGTTCATATAGATAATTTCTACGTTTTAGGTAGAAGTTGCTCTATTCTACCACAGTTTTAAAGAAAATGAAGCCTGACACCAAACTTCTTCTTTGCTTTCTACTGCTTAAGACAAGGTAGTAGCTTTCCAATTTCAATCACACTTGGAACAGCTCCGTCTACAAAGGCGGTTACCCTTTCGTTTCCTACTTTTCCATTTGCACATTCAAGCATAGCCTCGGTGACAATAAAGGTCTCGGTGTCAATACCAACCGCTTGAAGAGCCTTCTTCTCTGCGCTACCTAGTGAAAGGTTTTTTAACGGTAAGCCTTCTGCACCGATAGTGAAGCTCTGGGTTGAATCCTTAGTATCAGTTTCGTTTGTTGCTGGCGTAAGTGGATTAAGCAGATCAAGACCAATGCCGTCTTTAATACTACTGGGAAGGGTTAGTGAGTTGACAGCCAAAAATACACCTAGAGTAGCTAAAATTCCGAGTATAAAAAATGTGACACTAGTAAAAATAAATTTTTTCATGGACGATAATATTCAACTGGTGATTGTAAAAAACTAATCATTGTAAGTGCCAGCAACAATAGAAAGAATGCCCCGCAAAAAATAGCGATTCTCGGCCGTGAGAATTCCATTTTACCAGTATGCCAATTGCGGACATACAAAAATGAAAATATGAACTTTAAAAAACTCATAGCTGTGATTGTATCATAGGACACTTACTATGGAGCTTTTTCTAAACTGACCTCTACTGTTTTCTCTACGCCTTTACTTAGTAGCCTAAGTGACACGACTGTCCCGACCTTTTTGGAACGCAATTCGGTGGTTAAATCTTTATCTTTAAGTGCGATACCGTCTATGGAAAGTATAATATCGTTCTCGATAATACCTGCCTTAGCGGCTGGTGAACCTGGTGGCACTGCTAGTTCTTCTGGTGTTTGTCCTCTGATTACCAAGGCACCGTAGTCAACGGGGAGATTGTTGGCTTCAGCGACCCGTTTAGTAATCGTAGTGTATCTGACCCCCAGGTATGGCCTTACAATCTCACCGTATTCCTTGACGGAATCAACCACCTCCTTAACCAGTATGGCTGGAAGTGCAAAACTAATATTGTCAGCTCCCTTTGAAGTAGCCACACTAACTCCAATCACTTCACCCTTAAGATTAAGGAGGGGTCCACCAGAATTACCTGGATTGATAGCAGCGTCAGTCTGAATCACTTGATTAAGTCGTTCACTCATGCCAGTTGCCTCGTCGTTGGCGGTAATAGATCGGGAGAGTCCCGAGACCACACCAACCGAAACGGAATTTTGAAACTCGGCGAGAGCGTTGCCGATAGCGACCACCGTTTGTCCAAGTTTAAGTGAATTTGAATCCCCAAACTGTAAGTAAGTTAGACTTTCAGTGATCGGTTCGGAAATTTTTAAAATCGCAATATCCAGTGAGTTGTCTGTTGCCAAAACATCGACGGTATAACTTTTACCATCATGAAGTAAGACGGAATAGATGGCCTCCTCATCTGACACCACATGTGCATTGGTGACAATCATACCGTCGTTGCTCACAATAAAGCCTGAGCCTCCTCCAACTTCGCGTTCCTCGGTACCGTTACTGCGCAGACGCGGTACATTAAAGAGACCCCATGGGTCAACGGTCTCGAAGTATCGTTCATACACTGGCACATCCTTAGTGACCACTATAGACACTACCGCTGGCTCAGATAGTTCGATCATCCCAACCAGAGGTTCGTCGGCTGACACTAGTTCTTTTACTGGCTCTGTAATTGAGTTGTTTGACTCTTCTAGCAAATATACTTTCAAGGCATCTCTCCCTAAAAACATCAAGCCAGCCACAATAACCACTGTAATTAAACTGCTTAAGAGCGCTGTCTTGGCAAGTGATATGCCAGTTTTTTCTTCTTCCATACTCATGTATACGATACTAACTTTCTCCTTCTTTCACGTAAAGTCTCTTCCCTCTCTCCCACATTTCTGGGCGATTTTGTAATTTCAACCAATACCACCACTCCGCTCCCCAAAGATACTGACGCTCGTAATGTGTCTCTTCTGCATATGACAAGATATCTTCAAACTTTTCAAGGTTCATACGGGTAAACTGAGTCTCAAGTGGGACATCGATGACCGGTTCCAGCAACCACGGTTCAGCCGAAAGCTCGATTAGTACCGTTTCCTTGTCACCATATATTAAGCGCATGGCCTTGTCCTTCACACGATAGAACCAGGGTGGCAAAAAAGTGCGGAATTGTCCTAGCTCGGGGTTCCAGAAGTGCACATAAACACTGGTGCCAAACATATCTCCCCGTGAATAGGCGCCTTGCCAAGTTCCTAGGTTGCCACTGTCAGTGATAAGTAGCGGACGAGTACCGTCGAGAGTTCGAAAAAGCTTAACCTCTTTATCAAGAAAATCGATATCTAATTGACCACAATGTTCAAAAGCAAACACTTCGAGAAAAGGTTCATTTTCTACTTGCCACACCGTAATCGCTGGACTATTTTTATAACGATTAATTACTGTCTCCAGGTAAGCGAGTTGCTTGGCCTCTCGCTCTTCTTTACTCATTCCTTCCAGCCATTGCGGCGCGTGACATTCTGGCCAACGCGGTAAGCGCTTACCAACCGCAAATACCACCTCCGCGCCCACTTCTTCGGCACGTTTTATTTGGTAATCCATTTCCTCAAAATTGTACTGTCCCGCCACTGGCTCAATCATGGGCCAATGTGCCGCCAAGCGAAGGTGTCGCACCTGAAGATCGTCCAATATTGCGTCGTAGGTTTCTTTCCAATTGAGACCGAGTTCGTTAGCATATAGGGTATTAAAAGACATGCCGTAGATAATGGTTTCTGGTTTTGGTTTTTGAGCTAAGTAAAATACCAAAGCCGAAATAACGACCATTATTACCAACCCTACGATTGCAAACCATTTAAAAAAGGTCTTGGCTTTAGATCTTTTCATGACAAGGTTATTTTATCATGTGAAAAGCATGAAAAAGCCACTGGTAATAATGACAATAACAACAAAGCGGCGAACAAACACCCTTGGCCGCAGGTCTCTATCAGTAGCCGATGAAGGCAGCCAGTGTGCGAAAAGTGTAGTGATGATAAGAATGAAAACAAATCGAACACCATCGAGAGCCTGAACCACCGACACTTCACCTAAGTCAGTCGCCTTTAGAAGAAGAAACGCAGCAACACCAGCTAATACTTTAGTAGTGAGCACTAGGGCACCAGTTTTC
Source organism: Patescibacteria group bacterium (assembly GCA_038061715.1). Lineage (GTDB taxonomy): Bacteria > Patescibacteriota > Minisyncoccia > Phycocordibacterales > UBA918 > OLB19. The sequence continues at coordinate 20,403 of JBBTYP010000015.1, read as the reverse complement.
TTGGTGGTGGTCTTAGTTTGTTCCTTAATTTTGTCCCAATACACTGGCACCATCAAAAGTGAAAGCGCAAACAATACGAAACTAATCCGGGACCAGAAAAACCCATCCTCAAAACTAGTTTCAAGAAAAAGTCCCTTCATAGTGATGTAGTGAAGCGCAAAGAAAACACCACTGTGTACCACATGAAGAACTACCGACCATTCTGGTAATGTTTTAGCCACCAAGAGCGTGCCGAAAGAAATCACCAGAATACCGATAATGTGACTTTGACTTAACGCGGCGTCAAGAAAAACGTAACTCAGGCCAAAAGTAGCCAAAGCAGAAATGGTACCGATAATCGGCATTACGACCGCCGCATCGGAATGGCGCAGCGCGTCGTACATCGAAACCAACGCCATAAAAAAGGTGTAGGCCGACAAAAATGCCATACTAATGACCTGGATGGTTGGGAAGGTAACGTTTTTAAATGATGGCACTCCTAGTGCATCAAGCGGCGGAATCAAACCGATGAAAAATATCACGGCCCAAAAGCCAGTCAAAAGACAAGAATAAAAGGCATATACGAATGGCCGCGGTAACACTTTCTCGTCCGAGACAATATACTTATCCAAGACCGCGACAATCGCATTCATGAATTGCCCTAAGGTAGCGAGCAGTATCCAATGCATTAACTCTATTCTACAACAGCGTTTGCCTCACAAATCGCCTTGTACACGTAAGCCGAAGGACGTACTTTGCGCTCCAAAGTATCGTAATCAATCTCAACCAAGCCAAATCGTTTGTCAAAGCCAAGTGCCCATTCGTAGTTGTCCAAAAGTGACCAATACATGTGCCCGCGAACATCTATTCCACTCTTAAGCGCTCGCCATACACCCTCGACTTGCTTAGTTATGTATTCCGCTCTATCTGAATCGTCGTAATCAGCAATTCCAGCTTCCGAAACAAACAATGGCTTCTTGTAGCGCGACATCATAACAAGCGCATCGTATATATGCTCAGGAGTATAGTTCCAACCCATATCTGTTTTTCTGCTGGTAAGTTCGACCCCATATAGCGAAGCTTGATAATAATTTATTCCAATCTCATCTAGATATTTATAAGTTCGTTTTGTAAAACTATGATTCTGGAAATGATTACTTAATATCTGTCTGATCTTGTTTAAAAAACCTTTTGGTTTCAAATATACATGGACATGCTTAACATAACTAACATGACAGTTTGGGAGAATTTCCTTGATTAGTTTGTAGGCAAGATTATGAGCTTTGACTAAGTTTTTGACGACTTTAAAATAATTTGTAAGCGTCCATATTTTTGAACGCTTCTTTATCATAGCTCCTGTGTAGCTCCGTTGCCACGGTTTACTACTTACCTTGAATGGGGGCCATTCACCGTTTATCCAACCCTGTGTGGCATATACATTTGGCTCGTTAATGGTTGAAAAATGTTCACACATATCACCTAAACGACTTACTACAAACGCACAGTATTTTGCAAAAATTTCTGGCGAGTCTTTTCGTTCAAAGCCACCACTCTCAGAAAACCACAATGGCAGTGTGAAGTGCCAGAGAGTGATGAACGGTGTGATGTTGCGGGCGCGAAGCGCCCGCAACACGTCTCTGTAATGTTCAATCGCTTCCTCATTAAACTGTCCTTGAGTTGGCTCAATCCGAGCCCATTCGACTGAGAAACGGTGGGCATTATGTCCAAGTGATTTCGCGATATCAAAATCCGCTTCAAAGCGGCTATAGTGTTCGCAAGCCCGACCACAACTAGGCACACGGCCAGCGCGAGCCGCCTCTGCCCAATCACAATTTTCAATCCCTCCCTCCACTTGATAAGAAGCTGTCGCTGCCCCCCAATAAAACCCCTCCGGAAACTTTTTTTCTGACATAACAAAGAAAGTATACCCCGCCAGGACTCTTTCCTAAAACCCCAATTTAATTGCTAAATGTACCTGTTAACAGGTACATTTGGTTTAACAATTAAAACTCAATAGCGTTTAAAAAGCTGGTGGGAGCTAAGTGCGTTTTCCATTTTTCATAAAGAGCGGTGGTAGCGATGACGTCTTGTGCGTTATGGCGGGTTAGGTGGGGG
>JBBTYP010000015.1:0-18299 GCA_038061715.1 Patescibacteria group bacterium | reverse complement strand
GTTCCGCGACCTGGCTGCCGTCAACCTCCGCTTTCTTACTCTCAATTCCATATGCCCGCAATAGCAAATGAAGCGACGGTCTCTTACTCATGGCTCCATACATAGTAAATTCGTCCATCAGATCCACATGATACGGTAAAGTTTGTCTCGTGAGATAACGATTTTGTTGATTAAATGCAATCGTTGGTGTCACTCCATTCACGATCGAACGATGGAGTAAAAAAGGCACATCAAAGGCACGACCGTTAAAAGTAACGAACACATCGTAGCTCAGTGCCCCTTCCCAAAAGTCTTCCAAAATCCCTCTTTCGGTTCGTTCTTTGGCGACAAATTCACTTTCGATAAAAATCTCTTCTTTTTTGTCGCCGACGTAGTACACTGCACCCCGCTTACGTTCGACGTCGTACATCGCCAAACTAACCAGACTACCCGTCAAAGGTGACAAACCAAGTGAATTCTTAACCAACTCAATTTCTTCTTTGCTACGAGCAGATTTTGTTAGTTGCCGCTTAGTGTAGTCATCAAAATTCTCCCATGGTTCGGGAACTGTCTCAATATCAAAGACTAATGTGGCCATGCTTAAATAGCGATTGGAGTACCAGCATAACAGGCAATAATTGTCGGTCGTTTTATATCAAGTACGTAACGATATTGCCCACCGACCACAACTCCCCCGCATTGATCAACCTTTATCCCTGAGCCTCCGTAAATCGGAAAACCATCAAGAGCATAGCCAATAAGTGCACTGCTACCATACGCAGCAAAGAGGTCTACTTCGTTATTATGAATCAAGAAACCATTTTCAGTAATGCCGATAACATCACTCGGAATACAGTAGGCTCCACTGGCATTATTTCTAAGGGGTAGTTCAGCCAAAATTTCTTTAGTTGGTGTAGTGGTTGAACCCACGCTTGCAGTAGCCGTGCCGTTACGATAGAACGTGCGAGCTCCTTCTTGGACTTGCATCTTCACTCCGCGGGCATCCCATAAACTACCCGAAGGTTGGTATAAGTTACAACGCTTCTCTGTCAAAACTACTTCTGCTTCATCGTCACTTACATCAGCGTCCACAGCTTCGCTGGTAGTGGTTGCTTCTGCTAGTACCTCACTTTCAATATCGTTATTTTCAAGGACACGACCAGCGATTTTTTCTCTCAATTCAGACACTCGCTCGTCATAATTAAATTCTCGTTCTTCCTTTGGCAAGGTAGCAGAAAAAGTCTTCTCTTCGTCACCAACCGCCAATCCGAGGGCAGCCAACTGGTTTTGGCCAAAGATAGATGTCTCAAAAAGCGCACCTGCCGCCCCTAAAGCGCCCGCAAAAACAAAGATCGCGACAATAGCTAGATTCCTGGTTCGAAACATGACACCATCATAGCAAAAGGCAGCGAGCTTTGCTCGCTGCCTTCCACAGCCTTAATTTACTTCATTTTTTTGGCTCCCACCTTGACTTCAACCATTTTTTCAATTCGCCTAATATCAGCTAGTAGTTTCGATCGATCGTCGTTGTACAGAAAGAGATTAAAAACCGATCGACCACCGTTCCGAGCAAACGTCGCTTTATCTCCCACTTTTTTGTTTATATCTATTTTATGAAACGAAGCAAGTTGCTCTAGGCGTTTGATACCTTTCATTTCGGTAATCACTCCCTCTTTGGCAGCAAACCATTTCATCGCTACAGCGTAACCCTTACACTTCTTCGGCAAAATTGGCTTCTTAGGAATCCGAATCAGCACGTCATTGAGAGTGTGATTGATGTCACAACTGAGTTCGTGTAGTAGGTGCCTAAAACCACCGACCCGAGCACCAATTTCAATAATTTTCCAATCGTCATCAAGCTTAAGGAGCTCAGTGTGGGCGGTCGTACTACGCAAGCCAAGAGCGTGAATACCAGCTTCCGCGGCAGCTTGTGCTCGTTCAACCGAGCGGGGCTTGAGACCAGACGGGGTCATTTGCAAATAATTGTAGAAATCATCATGACCGATTTTTTTTCCAGTGACTACCTTGACCAACGGACAGTGGTAAACTTTTCCGCGTGAATCTACGTATGAGTCAACCGAGTACATGTCGCCGTCCATGTACTCCTCGGCGATAAGTCTTGGAGAAATCAAGTGATACTCAGATTCGTACGCTTTTTTTATATCTCTAAATGTTGTACTCAAGGTAGACTCCAGTTCTTCCTCGTGATAACAAATAGATACAAAGCGACTGGCAGCCAGGTTTGTTGGTTTGATAATCAAAGGAAAACCAATTTTTTTGCCGATTCTCATCCGTTCATCTTTAGTATTTTGTTTTACCAGCGTAAACTTCGGAGTAAGCTTTTTGTTATACAGGCGAAATCGTTTACGCATCTCATACTTATCACTGGCCCAGTTGAGTGACTCAGTACTTGGAGTTCGCAGGTACGGTACATGTGGCAACACTTCCACAAAACGTCGCATAAATTGTTCCGAACGACAAGTGACGGCCAGAAGCTCATTTTGATATGGAAGCAAAGTCTCAGCAATCTTTGACGGTTTGGAAAAATCACAGGTTAGATAAATATCTAATCCTTTGATTGATTTATATTTCTTTTTTGTGACGATGCGCTCATCACGTAAAAGAAGCACCCGAACTGGTACATCAAATAGCTTTTCGTAAGCCCGTAACTGTGAGATTGTGACTGCCTCGTCGGGCAAACTCATCACATACAAGATTATATTTTTAGCTTTCTTCATTATGGTATTAGTATTAAAAAAGCTGATCTAAATTGATACAGCATGACGTTTGCTCAATATGTTTAGGCAGTACATTTCCTTGACAAATTTAATAATACCATATTTAATGCAAAAATGCAAGTCACCTATCCTACACACCACCGTTGGCAACGCTCTATCTCCGACGATCCGCTGGCTCACCTTTCCACCCGCACCGCTGGCAAAATAAGGACTGCTCTTAAGGAACTCGTGAAGAATGGAGTCCACTACGACATCTTGCCACTTTCAGAAGCTTTCCTGGACTTATTTCTTCCGCTATATACCGAACATATAGGTAGAAAAAGTAACGGCGTCATTCATGACGTTTTTGAAAACACTTTAGGTAAGGAGGCTTCTTCTTTCCCTTACTACGCTTTTTCATTATATGAAAACGGAGAGTTTATCGGTGGAACAATTTTTTCACTTCGACCTGACCGTCTATCTTTTGCCTACCGAATGTTCTTGCCTCGTTGGAAACAAGCTGATCTAAAAATTTCTCCAGCTTATATCGGTGAGTTCGCTACGGCAGAGTTCGCCCTCCAACATGGCTTGTCCATTATTTCGCACGGCCGTGATCGCAACCCGTACGGACAAAATGCCTCAATTGGTCTCGCCACCTTCAAACTATCGGCTGGTTGTAATGCTTACGTATCATCTGGCTGTGAAATTAAAGTTCTCGACACCGATTCAGTAAATACTGATATTCTTATTTTGACAGCCCCCTTGTCTGGAAACCAAATCACCAAAGCCTACTTAGTCACAAGCAGAGAAAATTTGATGAAATATATCCAAGTAACAAAATACCCAAATCAACTAGCGGTGGAGGTGCTATACCGTGACTAAATCTAAAGACCAAACTTTACAGCTGGCTCGGCCAAGCTTGCACTCGTGGTACCCAAACTTGCACCAGTCGGATCAACTGCGGTAGCAATTTGCCTAAGGAAGTCTTCAAAGGTTTCGAACTGCATCCTCTCACCATTGAGGAAGAAAGTCGGTGTCCCTGTAAGACCGAGTTCACGTGCTTCGTTTGAGCTTGCCCGCACAGCGTCACGAAGAACGGAAGAATTTTGATGCGCTTTGAATTTTTCTACATCAAGTCCTAGTTCTTTTGCATACTGCACGAAGAATACCTGAGGAGTCGCCGATGTTGACCACTCTTGTTGCTTTGAAAAAAGAGTATCATGGAATTCGAAAAACTTCCCTTGCTGCGATGCTGCTTCAGCCGCTACCGCCGCCTGCTGCGCAAAGTTGTGAATCGGAAGCGGAAAATGCTTGTACTCAAAGCGTAACTTATCGCCGTACTGAGCCATAAGCTCAGCTACTACTGGCTGAAAAGAAGCACAGGCAGGACACTGAAAGTCGCTGTACTCGGTCAGAGTGACGGTAGCCTCAAGATTACCCTTAACATGGTCAGTTACAGTTACACCTTGATTATTTTTCTCGTTGGCTGTCTTCGAGTAAACAATTGCCCCCCCAAATAAAACGACCGTAATAACCGTCAAAATTACCCATGGATTTTTCATATGACAGATAGTGTAACATACGCCACAAACCTAAGCGAAATAGATTTGACATTTAAATTAAGCATGACATTACTTTACACAGATAATGTGGTCTTGTATTTACTGTCCTTTTCATAAAAAATACGTTACCTTAATGTTTATCTATGGCGGTTAAACCAAATTTCACTAAGAAGAAAAAACGCAAGGTGCACGGTGCAGCTTTTTGGGACCAAGAATACACTAGTCCTTCACACCTGAAACTTTCAACCGTTGAAAGTGGGGACTTGGCGAAATTCACCCGCTTCATAGCCCGGCAAGAAAACGAACTGGCTTTGCGTCGAGGCGCCAGTGTGTTTGATGTGGGTTGTGGCAATGGGCGTAATCTGATTTATCTCGCTAGAGAATTCGGCATGAAGGGTGTCGGTGTCGACATTTCGGCTGCTGCCATCGCCCAAGCCCGCCGCGCCTCAGTTGGTCTCCCGATCACCTATCACGTCGGTAGTGCTGGCTCTTTACTACCAGTACCAGATGGTTCGCAAACGCTTGTACTCGACATGATGACTTCTCATTTTTTAAATAAAACCGAACGAACCGACCTGCGCGACGAGCTCTACCGTAGTCTCGTGCCTGGCGGCTGGCTTTTCATGAAGACTTTTCTCAAGGACGAAGATTTGCACACTGCCCGCCTACTTAAAGACTTCCCTGGGGAAGAAGTCGGTAGTTATATCCACCCTGTCATGGGTGTAGCTGAGTACGTCTACAGTGAAGAAGAACTAGTGGCTTTACTTTCTGAAAAATTTCTCATTCGCAAAATCTACCGTTCTCATCGACACGCCACTAAGGGTGGCGCGGGCAAAAGGCGAACTATCTCTATTTACGCTGAAAAAGATTACGGGGTCGCCCGCGGTTAAAAATATTTAAACAAAATTCTAATTCGATAGAGTTCCGTACTCCATTCCCGCTTTCACGGCAACATCAGTGTCAGTAAAGGTAACGTCGGTCGGCGGAATAAACACACTACCATCAACCATATCCCACTCGGTGCAAGTGTACTTGACCGGCTCATCAAGAGCGACAGGTTCCTTGGTTGGTACTGAAGTATCACGCGATGTCAGGTCAGTTTTAAATCCCATTGTCTGTCCTTCAATCGTAGTCCAAACGAACAACATATCCGTATCTACAATCATAGAGGAAATAATTTTGCCACCAAACTCTGGGGCTGGTACCACAAAATCACCTCGCAATTTACCTTTGTCGGTGAAGTACGTACCTTCGATGTTTCCCTCAACCTCACTTCTATCAAACACTACTTGGCATTCTAAACTCTTTCCTTGCTTAGCCAGATCGGCTAGCGATTCGACCCCTGACATTGGTTCCTTTCCAGCTGGGGTGCCTACTCCCTCGACATTTACCTGCTCTACTTCTTCGATGACAGTATTTTGTTTATTTTTTTGCGACCAGATAAATATCGCCACCGCGATGATAATAAGAATGACGATATAGGGACCAAATCTTTTCATACTAAAAGTATACCCCAACACTAACTCATCTGTCGCTCGCTTTTATTAAATAATGGATAAATCATTAATATAATGGCATAATCATAGCAATGAAATTGTCGATAGTCCTCATCCGCGGACTGTATGTCCTAGTTCTGGTTTTCTGCGTCCTGGCCACGGCTGGCATTAGTGCCCTCCTTGAATCTAAAAAAGTAGCTTTCAATCAAATAATTGAACAAAAGCCAATTACTGAAGTGTCGACCGATCCTTTTCCTGTTAGTGTCGACCCTTTGAACCAAACCATCACGAAGGAGGACTTGCTCAATGATCAAGTAGCCGAGACACTCGCTATTAGCGACGCCAAGCCAGACACCCTAAGTGAAAAGATAATCGCCTTTTTTTATAGGAAAGCTTGGTATCAAAACCTGGCTTCTTCGGTCAGTCGGGTGATAGTAATCTGGCCAGGAGAACGAAGGGAGGAAATTGCTAAGTACACGGGAGAAGTGCTTCGTTGGAACGAAGACCAGCAAGCTGAATTTACTAACCTGGTGTCAAGCCATGAACCCGCTCTATCTGAGGGCAAATTCTATCCCGGCCAATACGTCGCCCACCGCGGAGCGACACCAACTGAAGTTGCTGCTCTGATTAACGAAAAATTCGAAGCTGATGTTTTGAGTCGTTACACTCCCGAAGTAGCAGCTAAGGTACCCTTTGAAGACGCCCTAATTATTGCTTCACTACTTGAACGCGAAGCTAGTGATTTTGAAAACATGCGTGAAATCTCTGGGGTTATCTGGAACCGTCTCTTTATTGATATGCCCCTCCAGCTTGACGCTACTCTTCAATACGCCAAAGCCAACACTGCAAGAGAGCGGAGTTGGTGGCCTACTCCCAAGCCGGCCGATAAATACCTGAAATCTCCTTACAACACTTACGCCAACCCTGGCTTGCCGCCGGGACCAATCGCCAATCCTTCAGCCGCCGCAGTACTAGCTGCTCTTAATCCGCGTTCCACCGATTGCCTTTTCTATTTTCATGATCGCGATGAGATCTACCATTGTTCCACTACCTACCAAGAGCATGTCAGGAAATTAAAGCTTCACTACGGACGCGGTCGCTAGAAATTACTGCGTACATCTCATTTAGCTGCCGAAAGAGCGGCCTCAATTGCTTGTTCAACCGCAGCCACTGGCTGTGCACCGTTGATGGGGTAGGTCTTACCATCTGGGCCAATAAGAATACTCCAGGGAGTACCGCGTCCGCCAGTTTCAACTGCATCAGCCACATCAGCTTCTACCGCCGCTTTTGTACTTTGGTTCTTGTAGCACTCGTTAAACTTAGCCGTGTTTACACCAGTTTCAGCTACTAATTTAGGAATGACCGTGTCGATATCGGTGCGATCGTTAGTAAGTGTCTCTTCAAAGTAACGATCAGTAAAGGTCCAGAAAGCCGTGTCGCCACCAAGCTCACTGACACATTCTGATGCGATCGCTACTGGCATCGCCTTCTTGTGAAGTTGCTCCAGTGGGAATTGGCGATACACCCAGGCTACTTGGTCGCCATACTTCTCCATCACGGCCAATAAAGTTTCATGATTTCGCTTACAGAATGGACATTCAAAGTCTGAATACTCGACAATCTTAATCGGGGCTTTTAGATTACCTTTAATGTGATCGGCTTCAGTGACGGGATCGATTTTGTCGCTAGTGTCCGCCGCTGGCGCCTCCTTGGGTGTGTCTTTGGCTACAACACCAGCCGCTGGTTTGGCGGAACTAGCGCCAAAGTACAAGCCTAAACCAATCGCTATCCCAGCGATGATGACTGAAAGCGGTATGAGTAAATCTTTTAAAGCAATCGCCTGGGTTGGCTTACTTGTTGCTGTAGAAACCTCGTCTGACATAAAACCAATATTAAATTAATGACACCATTATACACTATCCGTAAAATCAGCCACCTCCTTAACTTCATGGGCTAAGCTGATGGCCTGATGATTCAAACTAGCTGGAGCGTCAAAATGAAAGGAGCCAATCACCCGCTTACCCTTAAGCACCAAAGGTAGCCAAAGCGAGTCATCAGGCCACATTTCTGCATAGGGGATTTCCTTAAACTCAAACCACGCTGGTCGCATTTCCTCGCTCTCTAGCGGTTCACCGACGAAAGTGTCGGTTCTAAAAACATGTACTTCAAGTAATAAGGCGGAGTCGGATTCAAACGAAAAATTAAGAGTTCCAACTTTATCAAGGGTGTTGGTTTCAATTCCAACTTCCTCTCTCAGCTCCCGCTTTGCCGCTTCGAGTAAAGTTTCATCCCCTTCCAGCTTACCACCAAACCCGTTCCATCTTCCCGCACCAAAACCCCGTTTCTTTAGACCAAGGAGTACTTTTTCGTCAGTTACCACCATGCAAAGTGTCATTACCTTTTTCATAAGTGTTGGCCGACTACCTTAAAGTTAAAATGCAGATTCATTAAATAATTCCACAGCCCCGTCACACCAGCCACTATTATACGAGCTCCGATATAGTGCATACCAAAGTGCTCCACTAATGTATACATACCCCCAGTGACAAAGACAAGTCCAGCAAAAGCAATTCCTACAAAAAACAAATAGCTTGATCCCTGTTGTCGCTGACTTCCTCTAAAGACGTAAGCGCGACTCAAAAAGTAGTTAAGTGAAATTGCCAACAAGAAGCTAATCCCAGCTGACCAAACATAGTGCACCAAAAGGACATCAGTAAGTAAGTAGAGGATTGCCAAGTCGAGCAAGAAGGTACTAGCTCCAACGAGCATATACTTAGCCAACCTAGCTACACTATTCTTCTTAAACATGCTCTAAAATTTTTTGAATGTTCATTACAAAATGATAACAGTAGCAGAGGCCCCGTCACTGCAAGCAGCGACGGGGCGTGGATGGAACAGTAGCGATTTGCGGGGAATGTTATTATGGCCAACCCGCCTTCAGCGTTTTGTATAGCTCACGATCACGTGAGAGCCACCGATCCAGCAGAGGTGCCTAAAAAGGCAAATACCAGATTTTGTGGTTTTTGTCGGCTACAATGCCGGCCGCTTACTGTCACTATCTTCCTCTGAAACTATACTCTTGAAGCTTCAACCAGGTCAACGGCAGCCATTGCATAGCGGTAATTCTCAGGTCGGAGTCTGTTGTCTGTCTTTTTCATAGTTTGCAGCTCTTCTCTAGTTACCCAGCGACATTCACTTTCCTCTTCACTAATTTGTGGATTAATATCGCGAGTATTAGTACGCCCAACGAAAATCACTGAGGAGTGTTCGTGAACCTCATTGATACGATGTCGATTCATAAAAATTGGTGGTACCAAGTCTTTATTAGCCCGCTCATCTTCCTTAACCCAACTTCGCGGACCCACGAGCTCGACAACAAGACCAACTTCCTCCCAAATCTCACGCAAGGCTGCTTCGTTCAGGTCCTCCCCTGGGTCAACATGACCGCCGGGAGCTCCCCAATAATTATATTTCTCATGTAGTCGCAGTAAAACAGCATCACCATTAACGATATAAGTGTCTACACAAAGGTCTAAATAATAATTAAGATGGGCCATGCACTATACAAACAAGCTGGCGACAACAGCGATCAAAAGTACTGTCGTCAGGTTACAAAAAATTTCCGAGAAAAACTTAGGCCAAGCAATGGCTCGGTCAACATTGCCCCATAAAATACTAGAGCCCACCACTGGCACCATAAAGCAAAGCCAGTTGACCAAGACAAATCCAATCGCCATTCCAGCCGGTACGCCGTTTTGCATACTCATGGTCACAATAAAGACTACTGCTAAGGCAGTGATAAATGAAAGCAACATTTGGCCAGCGTATATCTTTGGCATAGTTGGTTTAGCTGCCTCGATTTTCCGCTGCTGTTCCTCAGGTGAAAGTTTATCGAAACCAAGATACTGCATGTGAAGCTTTCCCATAGGAGTACTTGGCATATACCAAATGGTCCCAACAACGATAGCTATAACTGTACCTAGGAGTGACAGTAAAATAATAGTGATCATATTAATAAATAGTTAATTGATAACATAATCTAGTTTAAGTGTACCATTTATTGCGACCCAGACACCACTGGCTGCCAAGTGATTGAAGCAGGCTTAGTTGGGCAAATACTTTATCAGCTGCTCAGACTGCTCGAGGGTGATAGTAATCTTTTCGACGGGAACTTCTGCCACTTTTCCAAAGCCGCAAGAATCTGGCAACGGATCGGTCATCGTTACGATTTCAGTTGAATCCTTACTCTTAAGACCATGAACCAGACCTTCGACACCGATTGAGTGATAATGACTGGCGTTACAACTTCCATGTTCACCCACCCGAAAAAGTGATTTGGGGAAATATTGCCCACCAATCACCAACATTTCTACTTCACTGCCTTGTTCGCCGGCCGCAGTGTACGACTCCTCCGCCATCACTGGCGTGGTCCAGTTTTGAATCACAATCGCGTCAATATAGGCTACTCCATCCCAAAGCGGATAAGGCACATTTATGAAAGTCTGCTTGGGTGTCTGTACTGTTCCAAACATACGAAGTGGATCCATCCCTTCCGGGGTTGACGAATCATGGACGTATAACTCACTTGGTGAACCTCCAACCAACGTCATCACGTGACCAGTATTATCTCGTCCAGACTTAGACATCACAAAAGCAAAGCTAAGTTCCACCGCCGCGCCCGAGCGAAGGGCTTGTTCGATGTCCTCTTTAGTCGGCGCGTATTTTATAGTTGTGACTACAGGTAAGTTATGTCTTTGTGTAAAGGCGTTCTTTCCAGCCACCATGTTGGGAAGTAGAATACCTTTTCCACTGTATTTCATGTCGGTCTTTAACTCTTCGATCAGTTCCCCGGTAAATTTAGGTAATTTATTAAGTTGGTCATGTTCGCCAGCCAGCGACATAAGACCATTGGCCGCCGAGACGGCTGCACATTCCATTGGACCTTGAGACAAGTCGGGAGTTGTAGCGTTTCTAAAAACAGGCTCGACTTCACCGTCCGCGTACGCAGTTTGAACAACCGCTTGCGGTAGACCAATCCCTCTTTTTAAATCTTCATGCGACCCTTCAACATTAAGACCAAGTAATTCTCCAATTTCAAAAGCCTCGGTCGTGACATTCTTATCTAATGTGACCTCGCCTATTCCAGCAACGTCTGAGCGAAGTCTGACTGATAATAAAACCGTGTCGCCGACGGCGAGGCTTTTTTCACTATCAACCAGCCAAAAGTTGTTTCTCAAATTTTGAGTTAAAAATGTCGATGTGTCTTTCACCTGCCATTCAGTATCAGAAATCTGTCCGTCTTTGTTTACATCAAGACCAACATCAATTTTGAAGTGTCCAGCTATTGCCTTTGTAAACGGCACCGAGACGCTGATTTGACCTGTCGCTTCTATACCATTTGTATACAGATAGATTTTTGGCTCAGCCAAGAGTGCCGAGCGTGGTTCCTCTTTTGTTTTTGAAGAATTGTTAAATAGTAAATATGCAACTACCCCAGCCAGTAGTATCAACCCGACCATTAGATACCACTTATATTTTTTGTTGTCTTTCATAGGCCCACAAGTTAGTTCTTGTCTAAAGCTGGCTAGTCAATATCACCCTAAACTAGCTTCCCTACAACAATTCTACGCCTAAATTAAGGTTAGTAAACAATATGGTATATTTTTACTTATTCCTAAGACCTTGGGGTAGATTGCTAAGAAAATGTCACGCTCTCTCCTTGTATTTCTTTTAGATACTGCTGATACCTGACGTCGGTTAGATTCAGTTTGTAATTTAAGCGTGTGAAGACAATTTTATAGACTCTACCAAAGTTACCTCGAATAACTGCCCGAATCTCAAACGAAGCCGTCTTACCAGTTGGTATCTTGGCATACCGCAACGTCCCGATTGTTACTTGTGAGATTCCCTGTCCGCCAATTTCAACATTAGCTGTAGCAATCGAGCCTTGAGCCGTGCCTTCAATCTGGTACATGAAGCCCGCTGTCTTTTTTCCCGAGGCGATCGAAATCGGGACAAATACATTCTGCTGTTTAGCCGTAATATTTATTTCAATATAAAACTTCCCCACCGCTTTATCCTCTACTCCCTTTTGTTTAATTCTCTGAAAACGAGCCTGATTCTTTTGTATTTTTACAGCGATAAAATCGTCCTTTCCTTCAAGTTTTTGGGCACGCTCTAGTTTCTCTTGCAGTACTTTGATTTGCGCAGTCTTTTCTTTAATAAGTTTTTTATTAGCAGGTGGTATTTTCGCCATATCTTCAAGTATAAGGCAGATCGCTCAGCTTTTTACCCACCATGGGAATAAGCGACAGCAAATTGACACTAGGCAAACGGGTTTCCGGTACTTGTCTTGTCTTCTCTTACTCTCGAAACAAATTATCAATACCTATTCATGGATTCTAAACATGTGATAATCATTAACGTCACCCTCAAATCGCAACCCCTGACCCAAGTTGGGGTATCCTTCATGCCTTCCCTTATGTTCTCCGGAGGACGGACCTCTGGAGTTAACATCTTAATTGTTTAACCCCGTCGAGCTTCGTCTATGATCGCCACGTCAATTTTTTTCATAGTCATCATCGCATCAAAGGCACGCTTTGCTTCATCGCCACCAACTGCCAGCGCCTCAATCAGCGTGCGCGGGGTAATCTGCCATGATATTCCCCACCGATCTTTACACCATCCACACGCACTTTCCTCTCCCTCATTTCCGACAATCGCATTCCAATAGCGATCGGTCTCCTCTTGGTTCTCTGTTGATATCTGGAAGGAAAAGGCTTCACTGTGCTTAAACGTAGGACCACCATTGAGACCAACACAGGGAATACCGCAGACAGTAAACTCCACAGTTAACACGTCCCCTTTCTTACCACCAGGAAAATCACTGGGCGCATGAAAGATGTTGGTTAGTGTACTGTCCGGAAAAGTAGCCGCGTAAAAATTAGCCGCAGCTTCTGCTCCTTTATCAAACCAAAGACAAATTGTATTTTTAGGAACAATATTCATACTATTTATTTTACAACGCTTAAAGATAATTAACAAAATAAATATTAATGTAAGCTCCGCCTAGTCCAGGCCTAGGCGAAGCTCGCTCACCTCACCGAAGCTTTAGGTGAAATATTTACTTGTATTGTACGGCTTATATTAGAACAAGCTTTATCAAGTCAAAAATATTTTACATAGTATGCAAACATCAATGACAATAACGACTAGTGAACTACACGAGTGTCTATACGGGGCAAAGTATCCAGTGAGCAAGAAGTACATTATTGAGTTTGCAAAAGACCGTAGAGCCTCACCTAGTCTGCAAAACGAACTAGGAGAACTTCCCGAGGGAATTTATTTCGGTGTCCTTGATATCCAGGAAGAAATACTAGAAAACACCTGGAGTGCAGAAGATTAGATTTAAAAACAACACTTTGCCTAGACAAAAATGGGTCAGTCACCTTTTCTACTAAGTGTTCTCCAGAGGACGGACCTCCGGAGTTATTACCTATCTACCAGGATTCTCCTTCAAAGTTCGGTTCGACGATTCCCCACTTCATATCGCTTGAATCAAGCTTCAGATACACACTTTTACCAACGGAGGGTTGCGTAGTCATTGGCTCACCTACTGCCCTATCGGCATAATTCACCACTACCACACTTTTATGTCGAGGATTAGGACTTGTTTCAATTGATTGAGGAGCAATCCTATCACCAAGTAAGTAGCCATCTGACCCGACATATCCTTCTTCCAGATTAAGTGCAGCCACAGCGTAATAAAACGTCCCACTCCCTCCGGTGTCCTGTGTCAGCAAAAAGACGATGTCTTCTCGACCATCGCCGTTTAAGTCAGTCATGAACTCATTTCCAAAATACGAGGTGGTGATTTTTGAGCTAGAACCCGGTGCTGCGTCCATAACACTCACACCGTCAGTGAGTTGCACTAGCGTTCCTTCAATCCGATATTCCGCATCTTTATAGTCTGAGGCCTCAGGATTTAGGATTTCAGGACTTACTACTTCTGGTCCTTGTTTCTCATTATAAATATATGCGTTAAGCGCATAAAAAGCAGCCACTAAGAGTGCGGCGACCATGACTGTGCCCAGAAGAATTTTTTTCATACTGTATTTTACATCAGTTTGCTGGTGTCTGGGACGAAGTTGGGACTTTTATAAAGAGCCAAGCTTGACATATAAATATAATTGTGCTATCATTCTAATTAGGAATTCACACACGGAGAAAGGTTACATAATGTCCAAGTTCATCAACATGCTCGGAACCCGCATCGGTCTGGTGCTTCTGCTCGGCAGTATCGCAGTCTTCAATGTCTGCGGCTACATTGACAGGGGACGCATCGACGAAATCGTTGCCGCCGGCAAGCCGCTCTACATGAACGAATCAGCGGCGCAGATTACCATGGTGTTCAGCGTGTTTGCTGGCATCATCGGCGTCCTCACGCTGATTGGCGCATTCATCCACTACGTGGATGTGCACCACGCAGAACCGCAGCAGTAACTACTTCGCGCGCAAGCCGCACAACCAAGGGAAGCTAATCATTCCCACGGTTTGTGCGGCTTCTTTTTATTTAAATTTACGAGCTGCTGGACAGGGACTCGTCCTGACGGTCACCAAAATTATTTTAGTTCACTGCGTTCCTAAAATAATTGGTGCCGCGGGACACGGCTCGCTCGTAAACATCGCTCCGCCGTTCGAGTCCCTGACGCAAGTGACGCAGGTCACTTGCTTCCAGCAGCACGAGAAAAAGCGCACAAAGGCGCTTTTAACTCTCGTGCTGCTGGACAGGGACTCGAACCCCGATAGACGGCACCAGAAACCGTAGTCCTACCATTAGACGATCCAGCAAGGATATTTTTTAAGTCACATCTCTTCTCTGGTGGCACTATACTGCCAGAATTACTAGAAGTTTCAAGTTATTTACTCACTTGCCATGGGCAAGTGTCTGGCAGGCTGTCGCTACGGTAGACGATGTGGGTAATACTACCGTTTTTGATCGATAACACCTTAAGAAAGCGATGGGCAGCCCGCCAAGGGGAAAGTCGATTTTTTTGACACGCGTGGGCAATAAAGAAATTTATAAAAACTGAATGTGAGACCACTACTACTTTCGCGTCGTTTGGAAGTTTGGCCAGCATAGACTGTGCCTCACCAATCCGATCACGCAAGTTTTTATATGATTCTCCTCCATGCTTATGGTGGTTGGTTAGCCCAAAGTACCACCGGGCATAAAAAAATAAAGAACCAATGCTTTTGTGGAAATGGCCATGGAGAAAATCTGGTCGATCAAGTTCGCGCAGCACGAGCTCGGTCTGAGGTACTAGATTACAAGCTAGTCCAATTATTTGAGCCGATTCCACGGACCTAAGGACGCTACTAGTGAGCAAGTGGGTGGGCTTCAATTGCTTTAGAGTGTTGGCTGTTTCGGTAATTTGTCTTTTACCTTCCGCCGTTAAAGAAGTATTAATCGACTGGTGTCGGCGCGCCAGGTTCCCTCCCGTCTCTCCATGTCGTACTAAGTAAATTTCCATAATTAATTATCAGCAAAGTGAGCGTGGTCGTTCCAGGTAAGTAGCTGCCACCCGTGCTCTCCCTCAACAAAGAGTGTGATGCCCGTGTTGATTGTCTTTAGTTTAAATCTAAAATTAAATGCCTCTGTCAGTGAGTAGCTACCGTCAGTGATTATATGGCCAGTAAAATTCCTTATGAAGTTACCGTGCGAAACAATCAAAACACTCTCCTCTTTCAAGTTATCGAGATAACTGGCAGCTTCCTTTATTCGGTTTGTCATATCAGCAACATTTTCCTCATCTTCAAAATGCCAGTCAATATCCTCAAGATGATTGAGTCGCTCTGTTTTATATAACTCAATTAGTTTATCTTTATCAGAGTCTGGAACATAACCTTGCACGGATGTCGGGTTCTTTACTTCTCTAAATAAATCAGAATATTCAACAGACAAGTTCGCTGACTGCGCAATAACATCCGCGGTTTGAACAGCTCTTTTCATAGAACTAGAAATGACACGTCCAACATTTAAATCTTTTACCCGATTTGCAAGTATCCTCGCTTGTTTCAAACCATTTTCATTGAGCGGTTCGTCCGGACCTTGCCAGTAGCCCCCTAGATTTCCGTTTGTCTCCCCATGCCGTACAAAATAGATTTTCCTCATACAGTTATATAGAAAGGCTCTCAACAATAGCAATCTCAAGTGGTAGTTGTGGGATCGGTGAACGACTAATCAAATCAGCCGCTCCGAGTAGTTTAAGAAGTAGATGTGAATTGAGGGCTGAGGACGGTTCTCCAGCATATTTTAGAAGGGCTGCTTGTGACTCTGGGCCAAAGGCTTTAAGTAATGCCTCTTTTTGCGTAGGAAGGTTACGCAAGAGCATAACCGCACGGATGTGCTCAAGTAAAATTCGAGTGAATAGTTTTACGTTCACTGGCGAGTCGTAGATACTTTGCAAAATAGTAAGGGCAGCCGCTTTGTCTTTTGTGTGCAAGGCTTCTAAGAGGGTGAGAATGGTGGCAATCTTCGGTGCACCAATAATAGCGGACACTTCATCGATCGAACCGATAGTATCACCCGAAGCCAGAATGACTTTTTGAACAATCCCAAGCGCGTCACGGAAGGAGCCATCGGCCGCCAGAGCAACCAAATCACCAGCTTCAATCGACAATGTAAATCCTTCCTTCTTCGCCACGTCAATCGCAAGTTTGGTAAGAACTGCGCGCGATGGTGAGTTAAATCGAAACACCTGACAGCGTGAGAGAATAGTATCGAGCAGCTTTTCTTCCTCTGTCGTTGCGAGGATAAAAATCACATGCGCTGGCGGCTCTTCAAGGGTTTTTAAAAGAGCATTAAATGCCTCCTTGGTGAGCATGTGCACCTCGTCGATAATATAGACTTTGAATTTTGACTCGTACGGCAACGTGTAGACCGCCTCTTTTAAGTCACGTACGTCGTCAATCCCACGATTGCTCGCTGCGTCAATCTCGTAGGTATCGAGTTCGCTCGCCCCAATGGCGGCTGCGAAAATACGAGCCAACGTAGTCTTACCCGTCCCACGGGTACCAGAAAAAAGAATCGCATGCGGGATGGTTCCCTTCTTAATCGCACCCTCAAGAACGGTGACAATATGATCTTGATCTCGTACCTCCTTAAATGATACTGGCCGATACTTACGATATAAAGCAGAAGATTCTGACATGGACCCTAGTATAGCAGAAAGGTAATCTGATATGAAAAAAGCCGCGAGGGAGGGGGTTTAATTTCCCCTCCCTGCGACCATAGATGCAGGATCACCTACTTTCAGAGCTTGAGCTTTAACGCAGCCATGACCGACGTTTCCTTGCCAAAAATTGAAACCTCCGTCCCAACCTCGACCAGTGAGTTATCGAATTTCAGCCAGACCTGGGGCTGAACAACATCAGGGGCATCCTGTTTGATGTCGGCGAAGCCTGAGGCATAGACAGAGACGCCTTTGGTAAGGCGAAGATCTTTTGTGCCCCACGAAGCGCCGATGATACGTTTAGCATCTGGCCCGAAGACTGTATGCTGCGCGTACACTCGCAGGTAGGTGAAATGGTCACGCACCGCTGGAAGACCAGCGATGTTAACTCCGACGCCAATCTTACCCATGGTGCCACCGAAGCGGTTATACCCGAGCTCGCCGTTCACATAAAATGGACCGGCGACTTTGGCACGCACTTCATTGTCGGTGATGACAAAGTCGCTATTGAGCGACTTATCGATAAAGCCAAAACCGCTAAAACTTCCATCAGCCCAGGCGTATTCGGCCGTGATGGCTTTCTCCTCTCCGACCAACAAATGTGTGTTGGACGCGAAAAAACCATCGTCGGCCAAAATCGGCGTAGCCGATAGAGCAAGAACCGAAGCAAGAGCAGCGGTAGAGATAATGCGAATCATTTATATTCTCCTCGTAGATGTACAGAACAAATTTGTGCTTTCTATATTATAATAACATAATTCCTATAAAAAGTCAAAACAGCAGGGAGTCTTTAATTCCCTGCTGTTTTCAGTTACTCTCTTTTTCCCTTTTTTCCTTTTACTTACTTTGTTTTCTTGGCTGGAGCTTTCTTAGCGACAGGCTTTACTCCCTTCGCCATAGTCTTAACCATCTTATGCGCTGTCTTTTTAACCATCTTAGCAGCGCCTTTAGTTTCAGTTTTGGCTGTCTTAACTGCCTTCTTAGCGTCCTTCTTTAGTGGTGCGGCGGCTTTCTCAATTTGTTTCCAGTGATCCTTCATTTCTTTTGTAAAATCGACAATATCTTTTTTGCTGGCATTTTTGGCTCCTGAGTATGCTCCAGAAACCGATTTAATAAGGTCATCGTATTCTTTTTGTGTCATTTCGCTAGCATCCTCGATTTTTTCAAGCACTTCTGCCTTGGCCTTGAGTGCCCAACTCTTGACCTGCTTTCGATTCTTCGCTGCGTTTTTACTTCCGTAAAGGAAGAAGGCCCCGGCGGCGGCTACCGCCGCCGCTCCGAGTCCGACTCCTACGCCGACAGCACTACTTT
>JBBTYP010000014.1:0-6732 GCA_038061715.1 Patescibacteria group bacterium | reverse complement strand
GTTCTCGGTGGGTTTAAGGAGTACATATATGTAAAGGAAACAAGCAAACGGTGCGAGCCAAGCACCACCACCAAACAGCCACTCTAGTCCAAGAACGGTGTATAGTCCAAGTGGTCCACCACTTTCAAATAGCGCAAAGAGGAAGAATACTCCCAACACCCCCATAATAACTGCTCCGATAGCCTGCCTGGCGTGGGGCGAAAGGTCAGCAAATAGTGGAGTTCTTGCTACCTTCTTCTCAATCTTTTTTCGTGCCATAACTCATTAAATAATATGCACATCATAGCATGTAGCCTCATTAAAGCCGCTTACAAAATGGCCACAAAGTAAGCTCTAAGACAAGTTGCAAAGAAGCCAGATGTCTTTATAGTAGTCTCTAGGACACAACTTACTAGAACAACTTAAAGACATATCTATGCCACCTGAAAAAGACACATACGTAGAGCTTAAAAGACTTTCTACCGACAGCGAGTACTTTAACAATGTCTTTAAAAGGGTAGAAAAAGTAATATCTGTAATACTGTATGTGCTGTCTCATACAGAGGTAAGAGAAAATGACCTAGACAGCATGTCCTATATTAAGGATACGGCACTTAGTGTCCATGAAGTGTCGCTTAGCGCTCTCCGGTTGCCAACTGGTAACGCACTACTTGGGCTGGTGGAACTCCAACATGAGCTCACGTGTCTTTTGAGCACACTGCGACTAGGGGAGGCCTCTGGTCTTATTCCTAAGAATATCAGTGTGCTTGTCTACGAACAAATTGACCTGGCGCAGCGGTACATTCACAATCATTATGTAGGTGCTGTTGGTAATGGAATAAGTCTTGCTGCTCATACTAGCTTGGGTGAAAAACCACTAGCCAGAAAACTTGGGACCACTTTTGAAGCTAGACACTATGACTCTCAAACTCAGCCACGCAAGAAACCAGTCAGAATCCCCAAGGGGGATATTAGTTCGGACGCTTACATGATTTACAGTCAGTTGACCGATAGAGCGGAACGGATAAAGACTGTCCTAGAAGCCAAACCGCAAGCGACAATTAAGGACATTACTGAAATTATTACCGACGTAAGCGAAAAGACAATTCAGCGGGAGCTCAATAGTCTTATAGAAAAAGGACAAGTAATCAGAGAAGGCGAGAGACGTTGGTCAAAGTACTCCACGAGAAGATAAAGGACAAGTAGCGCTAGCTCGTACTGTCCTTTGAATCTGGGCATAAGCAGCTGTTTGTGGTCGCTAAGAATCCAGGTACCAGTAGAAGTAAAGGACGTTAAAGACAAGGAACTAGAAGATGGACCAGGCAGGTAGTATAGCCCAGAAAACCACTCTATTTGCCAAAATATACTTCTATTTTCTAATTTTTTGACTGTAAGAGGCCGATTACTGTGGCGTCTTCTAATACAGACAGTTTGCCTTTGTGGCGTATCATATATTGAGTAAGGCTGGCAGCTTTTATTACGAATTTGTAGTTTATTCTACCCATCGTATCCACATGTTTCCGGCTATACCCTTTTCCTTAAAAGGTGGTACACTAAAAGGACTGCGCTGATGCGCTTTTTCTGAATCAAATCCGTGCCCTCTATAGTCTAGAGACCACCGCTTCAGAAAAGGCCCCAGGGCTGTTATGTTCGTTGACAACGTCTTTGCTGCGCAAAGACTGCATAGGCCTCCGCTTACCCTTATCCCGTCAGCTCTTTATATATATGAAGAGCCTGCCCGCCCCCCAGACAAACCCCGTCCCCGCAGCTAACCTTCACTACGCTCGTGAGCAATCACGCGTTAGGGTGGAGTTTAGTGATATTACGCAAATTGATTGATAACCTTTTTGCGAATATGAATTAATTCATATTATTAGCCCTTATCAAGTAAAATGTTGAAGCAATTCAACACGACGCGGCTCTAATCGCGTATTACTACAAAAAACGTAATTAATTATGACTATTGCAAAAGATTTTGCTTCGAAGTTCGCTGTAGCTTTCGTAGCAACTGCAATGCTTTTCGCTCTTGTAGCTCCAGCTGTTAACGCTGCAGAAACAACCGAAGACCTGCAAACAACCATCAACGACTTGCTCGCGCAAGTTGCTGCTCTCCAATCACAACTTGGAGATGACGACGCCGATACTACTTCAGCTAGCTGCGCATCAATCCCAGCTCCGCTTACAGTAGGATCACAAGGAGCAAATGTAACCGCTCTCCAAAACCGCCTTATTGCTGATGGCCAAGCTATCGCTGCCGGTGCTACTGGATACTTCGGTGCACAAACTCAAGCTGCTGTTGCTGGATGGCAAACAGCTCACAACGTAGCACCAGCTGCTGGTTACTACGGTCCTCTTACAATGGCAGCTATGGACGCAGCTTGCGTTCCAGCTGACGAAGATGACTCAGATGATGACTCAGACGACGAAGGTTCAGATGAACTCTCAGGTGAAGGTACTCTTGATACATTCGAAATCGACAATGCATCAGACACTGACGTACAAGAAGGTTCAGAAGATTCAGAAATCGCTGAAATCACTCTTGAAGCTGACGACGGTGACGTCGAAGTTTCACGTATGGATCTTAAGCTTTACTCTGACGGCGACAACACCGAAAATGACCCATGGGACGTTTTCGAAACTATCTCTCTTTGGGTAGATGGTGACATGGTGGCTGAATTCGACGCTTCAGATGAGGATGAATACCTAGATGAAGATCTTGGTACTTTCCGTCTTACTGACCTAGGCCTCGTGCTTATGGAAGGTGAAGAAGTAGATGTAGTACTAGCTGCTACTGTACTAGGTACAGTTGATGACGCTGGTGTTACTGACGAAGATGACTGGTCAATCCGTGTTGACGAAGTACGTTACTTCGACGCTGATGGCGTTGCAGATGACGATTCAATAACTGGCGAGATCGGAGACGCTGCTACCTTCAACGTAGTTGAAGCTGGTGACGGTGAAGAACTTAAGTTCTCTCTTGGTGATAACAACCCAGACTCTACTGACATCATCGTAGACGAAGACGACACAACTGACGGTGTAACTATCCTTGAATACACTATCGAAGCAGAAGAAGGTGATATTGAACTCAATAACCTTGCTGTGAACGTAGATGTAACAGGTGATTCTTACGCTGACGTTATCGATGACATCATGCTTATTGTTGACGGTGAAGAATTTGACGCTGAAGGTACTCCTGCAGACGTTAACGGTTCTACCACTGCACAATTTGACATCGATGGTGACGTAACTGTTGCTATGGACGAAGAAATTACTGTAGAAGTAGTGGTTGACTTCAAGTCACAAGCTACCTACGCTAACGGAACAACCATCGTGGCTCAAGTTACTTCAATCGAACGAGCTCTTACAGATGCTGAAGGAGCAGATGATCTTGGATCAGCTGACTTCTCTGGTTCAGCTGTAGGTGAAACACACACTCTAGTTGCTTCAGGTATCGTTGTACCAGTTGATGGATTCACTTCATCAGTTGATACTCTCGGTCAAGATGACACTATCGGTGAATACACACTTGAATTCGAAGTAACTGCTGTTGAAGGTGATTTCTACATCACAGACAACGCTGCTGCTGCTTCAACTTCACCAACAGACGGTGTTGCGTTCTCAGTAAGTCCTGCTGCTGTCGGTACTATTACCGCAGTACTTGATTCAACTGGTGACGAAGACACTACTGGTGTGTTCACAGTATCAGAGGGTGAAACTGAAACCTTCACTCTTACTGTGACTTACGATCCTGCTGCTGCTGGTTCATTCCGAGTATCACTCGATGAAGTAATTTACTCAGCTAGTACAAACGGTACTACAAGCCCAGTAACTTACACTCCAGTTCCAGCTCAAGACTTCCGTTCAGCTTCACAAGCAATCAACCAATAATCTTGGCTGATTGACTAGAACTAAACTAAGTCTAGTTGAAACAAAAAACTCCCCTCGGGGAGTTTTTTGTTTCCCAGTAAAAGGGAATAACATCCCAGCCCTAGGCCTTGCCTAGGGCTGCACTAAGGAGAACCAGCAATCACAAATAAAGGCCGCGAGCTTTGCCCGCGGCCTTTTTGTATTCTACCCTAGGCAAGGCCTAGGGTAGAACTGCGATGCTACAATTACAATAGTGTCACAGAGAAAATATAACTTTGTTCCTGGGGAGTTCTACCACATCTATAATCGCGGCACTGATAAGCGGACTATTTTCTTGGATGTAACCGACTATCAACGTTTCCAAGTACTTCTATATCTTGTGAATTCAACCCAAAACATAAATATTCGTGACCTTTTGAAAACGAAAAAGAATCTTTACGAAATTACTCTAGAGGGAGAGCCGCCAGTTGCTATCGGAGCATATTGTTTGATGCCAAATCATTTTCATCTTTTACTCACACCGTTAGTTGATGAAGGCATTAGTTTATTTATGCAAAAGCTGGCTACCAGCTATTCGATGTATTTTAATAAGAAATATGAAAGAACTGGATCTTTGTTCCAGGGAAAGTTTAGGTCAGAGTTGGCTACTGATGATAGATACCTAAAATATCTGTTTTCATATATACATCTAAACCCCGTGAAGTTAATCCAGTCCGACTGGAAAGAGCGCGGTATTACGGATTGTAACAAAACGCAACGATACTTAGAGCAGTATGACTATTCTAGTTATCTTGAAATTACAGGGAAGGTGAGACCCGAATCAATGATTTTAGATAAACATCTATTTCCAGTTTATTTTAAAAATATAGAGGTGGCTATGGAAGAAGTGAAGGAATGGCTCAGTTTTAAGACCCAGCCCTAGGCAAGGCCTAGGGCTGGAGTAAAGTACTCTTGGGGCGCTTCGTTTTTTGCGTTACAATATAACCATGAAAACAAACCGATTTTTTGCAGTTAAAGTATTTGCAGCAACACTATTACTCCTAGCGCCGGAGGCACAGGCTTACGAAGTGACAGACAGACACATCACTCGCTTGAGCGATACGGTCACAATGTACACCCTTACCTACGAGTTTGGTTTCCTCAATGCGGAGGCCTGGATGCCAATTGTTGCGAGCAAATCAAGCCGTGATGCTATGTTAGGTAACCAAATTTCATCAATTATCCTGAGTACCGCTCCAATTGTAGGGGACAAGTACTATGTGCCAATGAAGAAAAAAGACAGCTTCACCCTGTTGGTCCTTGAGCAGCATGCCGTCGGTAAATCTAAAAACTCAGTTCAAGTCAATGAACTTCCAGTCACTATCCGAAAAAAAGATGATCAAAAAATGTTGTGGACCTTGCAAGGAGAGGAGCTTAAAGACTTCACCGTACCAAAGAAAAAGTAAAAATTGATCGCACCCTTTAGGTGCGATCAATTTTTAACTTATGCTAGAATTTACTCATGTTCAATAAGAACTTCTATAAATTCCTCTTCAGTTTTGTCGCGGTGGTGGCGGGAGTCCTCTTTTTCATCTTGGTAGTTGGAGCTAGCACTGCTTAATTTTTGGTTATGTCTATCAAGCTAGCCAAATTTGCAACGAGTATTTTTGTTTTAGTCGGCCCTTTATTTTTTGCTTCTAGTGTTTTTGCGCAGTCAGCTTGTGGAGATTTTGTCTTAGTAGAAGATTTCGAAGGGGAAGTATATATAGAGCGGACACCAATTGAAGACTGCGCCAACCCATTTGGTAATGACGTTCCAGCACCTTACACTCCAACTCTAACTATCAAGGGTGAATCAATAACAAGTAATGAGGTAGTTTCGACTGTTGAAGGTGAGGCGGTTTTGGTGGAGGGGTTGGTGCCTGAACACCCAGATTTTATTGGACCTGGTCTTGCACTATATATTGCATCAGGAACTGACTATTATTTTGTAAGCGAGGATCGGGGTGTAGATGCAATAAGCCTTTCTACTCCCTTAATCCCAGGAGACTATGTCGCAGTGTTTTCGCGTAATCCGCGACCAATTCTCAGTCAGCAACCCTCACTTCTAGATAAGGTAGCGCATTTTTTTCTTCCAGCCATAGCGTACGCTTACTATGCAGTTGAAACAGACGAAATCGTCACGATTGAATTCACAGTAGTTTACGCTGAACCAGAGCCCCAAGGCGCCTCCAGTGTTTTGTTCTTGCCTGGGATTCAGTCTAGTCGGTTGTATAAAGATGACTTGCTCGGTAGCGGTAGTGACCAAGTGTGGCCACCAAATTCGCCTTTTAGTGAAGACATATATGACTTAGCCATGGATGCTGACGGTGTGAGTGAAAAGCAGATATACACTAAAGGTATTTTGGAAAATACCCCAGGCGGTGATCCTGTATACGCCGGGTTTAAAAATCTCCTAGACCAGCTTGACACCGAGGGGATAATTAGCGGCTGGACTCCATTTGCTTATGATTGGCGATATAGCGTTACAGATATAGCTCAAAGCGGCACACCATACGATGGTGACATCATCAAAGATGCCGTTGTCGAGATCGAGACACTTGCTGCCAGTTCGCTCTCTGGAAAAGTAACTGTCATAGCTCACTCCAATGGCGGTTTGCTTGCTAAGGCTATTATGTTAAGACTTGAAGCGGAAGGAAAGGAGAACCTGATAGACAAAGTTGTACTGTTAGCATCGCCCCAACTCGGTACGCCAAAGGCAATTGGGACTATGCTGCACGGGTATGACCAGACCGATCCTTATGGCGGGCTTTT
Organism: Patescibacteria group bacterium; assembly: GCA_038061715.1. Lineage (GTDB taxonomy): Bacteria > Patescibacteriota > Minisyncoccia > Phycocordibacterales > UBA918 > OLB19. The sequence goes on along the minus strand of JBBTYP010000014.1, from coordinate 90 downwards.
TATGGACGGACAGGCTGTTCGTGAAGTCATCAATAATTTCCCCGGTGCCTATGGGTTATTACCGTCAGAAAAATATTTTGCGGGGTTAAA
>JBBTYP010000013.1:0-18545 GCA_038061715.1 Patescibacteria group bacterium | reverse complement strand
AACTCGGCCGCGACCACTCGACCCTCTTTGGTAGTGTCTCCATACTTGTCGGAGAGCTCGTATTTAGCTGCGATATCAGCTGGTAAGCCATTTGTCACTTCAAGTGGGGGTATCTTAGTGAAAATCGCCGTACCAGAGTAGCCTTTTTTCTCTGCTGAGTGCCAATATTCCTCATAGTCTTCGAAATCAACCTCTAATTGACCTTGTTGGGCTTTGGTTTCTTGTAAACAAAGGATATCTGGTTGATGTTTGGCTAAAAATGTCTGCAAATCGCCCTTTTTGTGCACAGCCCGAATGCCATTCACGTTCCATGAGTAGATTTTCATGGTTGTAGTGTAACCCGTTTATTCAATAATTTCGAATCTGTCTACGTTTGCTATACTTCATATATATGTACACGATAGAAGACATCAATCTTATTTTCTCCCTGGGGGGACTGGCACTGGGCTTGATTACCATTTTTCTTTACTTTGATTATCTTTTTCTTGACCGCAAATATTACCGACGTTACCTACATCGATTTGCCTGGAACGCTATCATCGCGGTTACGGTGGGGAGTGTAGTTATTTCACTTTTCTATTCTGAGTACCTTGGTTTTATTCCATGTTCACTCTGTTGGTTACAGCGCATCGCGCTTTACCCCCAAGCCCTCTTTGTTGTCATGGCGTTTCGCACCAAGGAAGCCGTCTACTTCCCGTTTTACAACATTGGCCTTTCCATCGCTGGGCTTATTGTGGCTTTATACCAATACATCTACCAGTTGGTTCCGGCCAAGGTATCCAGCGGTATAATGCCCTGTCTCGCTGATGGCTCAGGGGACTGCGCTCTTAAAGTGATTGATACGTTTGGCTTTGTGACCTTCCCGCTACTATCTGCCATTACTTTTGCCTTCCTGATTGTGGTGTATTTGAACTTGAGGAAGGCAAATTAAAAGCGGATTTGTTATACTCAAACTATGAAAAGAATTACTTTAGCAGGAGATTTTCCGTTTACTGATGAACAACGAGCCCGTCTGGACTCATTGGGTGCTGTTAGGAATGTGAGCTTTTCTTCGTCGGAAGAATGGTTAGCGGCAGTTCAAGGTTCAGACATAATTCTTAGTGATGGCGACTACCTATTTGAAAATCTCGAAAAGCTTGAAGATGTCTTCGTGACTTATCCTTACATTGAGATTGGTGCCTTTGATACTGAAAAACTAAAAAGACGAGGAGTGTTTGTCGCAAACACTAGCGGCAGCAACCGCGACGCCATTGTTGAGTGGGTGATGTTTGTTGTTCTCTCTTTGTTTAGAAAATTTCCTGATTACCTAAACACAAACGAGACAAAGCCCTTTGCGCTACACAACAGTCTTGTCGGTAAGAAGGTGCTGATTGTTGGAAAAGGTAGTATTGGAACTTGTATAGGTGATATGTGTAAGGCATTTAAGATGGACGTTGATTTCTATACTCGGGAAGACAATCTCTATGAAAAATCAGTTGAAGCCGATTTGGTCATTAACGCACTGAACTGTAACTCCTCAAGCAAAAACTTGTTGGATGAAAAATTCTTTATGAGTTTAAAAGAGGGCAGCTACTTCGTAACATTTGCCCGTCCTTACACGTATGATATCGACGATCTTCTAAAATCAATCGATGCAGGGATTGTGGCTGGAGCAGGAATTGACTGTGATCCTGAAGAACCGTTTGATACCCAGAATGCTTTTTACCAAAAGTGCCTCAACCATCCAAAAGTGCTAGTTACGCCACATGTAGCATTTTCTGCAAAAGAGGCCAGCGCGCAAGGTCGGGAAGTGGCGATACAAAATATCGAAGCTTATCTAATAGGTGAACCACAAAATATTCTTACTAAAAAATAAGCCTTGCGCTGTGACGCCACGTTTTGAATACAGTCGAAGAATTATTAATGAGCGGATCGCGGAGCTTTGCGCTCTTGAAGCGCCTTTTGGATGTACGGTGCGTTATGCGGTGAAGGCGAATCCTCACTTGGAGATATTGAAGATGATGGACGCGCAGAGTGTGCACTTTGATGCTAGTTCGGAGTTTGAGACAAAGATGCTGCTTGAGGTTGGTATTGCTGGTGAGCACATTTCGCTGTCCTCACAACAGACGACGCACGATTTGTCAGAGTTACTTGAGGCTGGAGTACTTTTTGTGGCGACTTCGTTTAAGCAGTTGCAGATGTTTTTAGAAACGGCGAATCGACCCGACAAGGTGGGTGTGCGAATTAATCCTGCGATGGGCAGTGGACACAACAATCGCACCAACACTGGGGGAGTGAACTCCAGCTTTGGAATTTGGTATGAATATGGCGAGCAAGTGCGCCAGCTGGCAGCGGCAGCGGGAGTAACTATTGATCGGTTGCATATTCACATTGGTTCGGGCGCTGATCCATATGTGTGGGGACAGGTAATGGAGCAAGCACTTGATATTGCGCGTGATTACCCGGACGTAACAGCGCTCAATATCGGTGGAGGATACAAGATTCGTCGCTATGGCGACGAAGTCGAAGCTAACATGACAGATATCTTCGCTACCTTCACAGAAAAGCTAATCGACTTCAAAAAGGAAACTGGCCGAGCACTCCACCTTGAGATAGAACCAGGCACCTACTTCATTGCTCACGCCGGAACCCTCATTGCTACTATCGACGATATAGTCGATACGGGGAAATTCGGACACACTTTCCTTCGTCTCAATACAGGTATGAACGACTTCCTGCGTACCACGCTCTATGGTGCGCAACATAAAATAGAAGTGATAAATAATGAGACGGAAGAACAGCCGTATATTGTCGTCGGACACAACTGCGAATCAGGCGATATCTTTACGACAGAGAAAGGTGATCCGGAAAGTGTGGAGCCAAGAATGCTAAAAAAGGCGCATGTTGGTGACACTGTACATATATATGATGTTGGTGCGTACTGCGCTTCGATGCGAGCAAAAGGCTACAACTCATTTCCTGATGCAAAAGAAGTGATGGTGGAGTAAAGAAATGAGCCGCTTACAAGCGGCTCCTTTGTCTCCTTAAGTTAGGCTTTTTGGGTCAATTGGCACAACCGGTACCAGATCGGGATTATCGCAGTAAAACTGTGCGAACTGGTGTGAACTCACCACTAAAAGTGTGTTGGCAATACCAGCCTCAGCTTGCAATAACAGCTGATTTTCAGCTTCTGACAAATTTTTCTTTTGCCGCTTAATCTGCAGGGGCTTCGTGCTTGAAATCAGAGCCACCAGGTCATTTTGTAGCCCACTGATGGTTTGCTCGTTGGTTAGGCAATTAATCTCGAGCCGCTGTTCCGAAACATAATCGGCATAAATTGCAACTGGAGTTTGCGTCGCGGCTGGAGCACCTAATACAACTAGCATTGCGAGCACTAAGAACATCTGGAAACGGCTCATGACTTTCCTCTCCCTTATTAAACCTATCCAAGATAGTATCGCTTTAATTAAAAAAGTCAAAACTCCGTTAGCTTTTGTATTCATACACATATATGTATACCCCGACACTAACATTTTGTCTGTGTCGCCAGCGACACGTTTCCCAATATATTCTTATACTATGCTTAGATCATTTATTTATTTTGAAGTCTGACTAAGATGATAAAAACTGACGAAATGTTAGTGTCGGGGTATACTCGGTGAGTTATGAAGACTACTAATGTGTGGGATGTGATTGTGATTGGCGGGGGACCGGCGGGTATGATGGCGGCGGCTACGGCGGCCAGTCGCGGGAAGCGAGTGCTGTTGCTTGAAAAAAATCCATCGCTGGGTAAAAAACTCCTCATCACTGGCGGTGGTCGCTGTAATGTCACCAACGACAAACCCGATATCCGTGCTATGCAGGCGCAATACAAAGGAGCAGGGAAGTTTCTCTTTTCACTCTTTGCGCAACATGGGGTTAGGGAAACAATTGAGTGGTTTGAATCGAGGGGGATTGCATTGAAAGAAGAGAACGAAGGACGGCTGTTTCCAGCGACAAACTCAGCCAAGACTATTTTTGATACCCTTCTCACAGAAGTAAAAAAGCAGGGAGTAACAGTCAGGACAAAGGCAGAAGTCTGCACTATCATATATGATAGTGCAGAAGCAAAATTCGACATTGTCCTTAGTGACAAAACAAGACTGGAAGGAAAGAGCTGTGTAGTTGCTAGTGGTGGAACATCGCGTCCCGAAACTGGCGCTACTGGCGATGGTTACTTATGGCTCAAGAAACTTGGACATGCAATAGTCCCGAATAACTTTGCTCTCGTTCCACTTACACTCAAAAATACATGGACGAAAAAGTTGTCGGGCATTACCCTTACTAATATTAAATTAACAATTTTTACCGACGGTAAAAAGCACAGTGTGCACGAAGGAAAAATTCTCTTTACACATGTAGGCGTAACAGGACCGACAGTCCTTAATATGAGTAAGGCAGTGGGTGAGCTTTTAGCACACAGCGAAGTAACCCTAAAACTCGACTTATTTCCTAAAATGGATGCCGGTGAATTCAAGACATTCTTACGCCAAAAACTAGCTGCCAATTCAAATAAAAAAATCAAAAACGTACTGGGAGATATTATCCCGACCGCGCTGGCGTCGAGCGTCCTTAGTGAGCTGTGTATCATTGATGATACACAGTGTCACAGTGTCACCACGGAAGAACGGGTACGTCTCGCTTTGTTTCTCAAAGCCGTTCCTCTTAGTGTGAAAGGTCTGCTGGGGGAAGACAAGGCGGTTGTCTCCTCTGGTGGCGTTCCTCTGACTGAAATCAGTTTCAAAACCATGGAATCAAAAATTGTTCCCAATTTGTATATCATCGGAGACCTACTCAACATCGACCGCCCTTCTGGTGGCTATAGCCTGCAATTGTGCTGGTCGACTGGGTTTGTGGCGGGAAGTAATGCATAATTAAATTATGACAATCACAAAATTTGGACACTGTTGTTTACTTCTTGAAATTGCCGAGAAACGAATTCTTGTTGACCCAGGGCGGTTTAGCACTGGACAAAATTTTTTGACTGAGATTGATATTATTCTTATTACTCATGAGCATGCCGACCATTATCACAGTGATTCGGTGGCAGCTGTTTTGAAGAACAATCCCAACGCAATAGTGGTCACGAATTCAAGCGTCGCCAAGCTCCTTAAAGGACTCGGTGTTGAGGCGCATATTCTTGAAGGTCGCAGCTCCGCTACCGTCGTTAATATTCATCTCGCAGCCTACGATGGTGAGCATGTGGAAATTTTTGAAGATTTCAGTATGGTGCAAAATACTGGTTACTTAGTAGCTGGAAAATTCTTTTTCCCAGGCGATGCCTACACTGTGCCAGAAATGCCAGTCGATATCCTAGCTCTTCCAGTCGCTGGTCCGTGGTGCAAGGTGAGTGATGCAATTAATTTTGCTTTAAAAGTGAAGCCGCGCGTTGCGATTCCTGTTCATGATGCAACCCTTAGTGAGCTCGGTAGGTCAGTAACCTACCCGCACTTTACGCGTGTACTTACGACTGCTGGTATTGAGTTTGTGATTTTAGAGCCGCTAGTGGCTAGAGAGTTTTAGAGTTACCGTACACAGCGATGCGGACTTGGTTTATGACGTCATGAACTGGGGTATGAGCTTTTACAATAAAATCTTCTGGTTTCTGCATAACCGCATGGGCCACATTCGAAGCATCACTATGATTGGTTAGAAAAATAATGCGAGCTGCTTTGCCCCAACCGTCATTTCGAATCTGCTTAGCTGCCTGGTGTCCATCCATAATCGGCATATCAATGTCGAGTAAGATGAGGTTGGGATGATGCTTTAAAGCCAGGACCACACCTTGTTCACCGTTTTCGGCCATGACAATATTAAAGCCTGCCTTAATGAGCGCCATAGCATAGAGCTCACGAATCGTTTGGTCGTCTTCGACGAGGAGTACCGTTCGCTTGTCGGTTTCATCTGTCATATCAATAGTATACCACTAGCGATATCCCTGGGCGGGGGCACGCCTTGTTTTTATCTCCAGATATGCTTTAATGCAAAGGACGAAACAGCTCCTCTCTCTTTGATGCGAAGATAAGGCGAAGTGATGTTTTGTAGTTAGTAATGTAAGCAAAGTACCGATGAAAGGTTCAATCGTTCGCAAGCGCGACGAAGGTTATGGCTTTATCAAGCCAGAAGATGGAAGTAAGGATGTTTTCTTCCATGCTTCAGCCCTCGTTGACGTCACATTTGACGAGCTCAGCGAAAACGACGTAGTTACTTTTGATGTAGAACAAGGTCCTAAGGGTCCTGCTGCAGCAAACGTAAAGCGCGCGTAATAATAAAAGAACGGCCCCACTGGGGCCGTTCTTTTATTATTACTTTCCATAAATACTAGTTCCTCAGCCAGTTGTGAAACTATTTCTTTAATTTAATCAACCTGAAAAGACGCTATCGGTAAAGTCCGCTATTTTGAGCACTTCTTCACTTCTCTCTCGATTGATTTAGATATACCCGCGGCTGTGGCTTGAGTTTCACTGATTGCTTACAAAATTACAGCAACTTATTTGCGGTTTTTAGAACGTGAAACTTATCTGTAATTTTACCCTAAGCCTACAACTAAATTTGGCCGACAATTACAGGATAATCTTGCCCAAATGGCAAAGTTGGGGTGTGGGCTTGCATTTTTAAAAAGTGTGTGCTATAGTAGAAGCAACCTTCGCAGGTTACTCACGACATATATTGTATCGCCGCGCGCGAGTATCTACACAATTGATGTCATCAACTTGAATTATCTATGCTATCTAAGCAAATTAAAAAGAACGTGCTTAAGAACACGGCTCGTCATGAAGGCGACACTGGTTCAGCGGAAGCGCAGGTTGGACTCATCACTCGTCAGATTGAGGAACTGTCTAACCACCTCCGAAAGAACAAGAAGGACTTTCACTCACGCCGTGGACTTCTTCAGATGGTGGCGGACCGCCGCAAGCACTTGAAGTACCTCGAACAAAAAGACGAGAAGGGCTATCAGGCTTTGATCAAAAAGCTCGGCCTTAAGCGTTAGTAAAATTGCTCCAACTCTGGAGCAATTTTATTTAATGGAGTTTTGTTTACAATTTTAGTATAGTTAACTAAGAACCTATCTCCAATCTCACCGCCAGTAACGGCTCAAAATAGGCTCGTCAACCAAAACCACAAAAATTTCGGCGTAAATTAGTTTCTTTCTCCTCATCATATCTCGATATGCTTCGTCGAAATAAACTAATTTCCCCTCAAAATTTTTGGATTTTGTTTTGACGTGAGATTGGAGATAGATTCTAGGAGGTTAGTACATTTTATTTAAAGAATTTTAATATTAGATCTATGGGAGTAATTAGACACCCTGAACAGAGAGTGGCCATTTTGATTGATACACAAAACTTGTATCACAGTGCCAAAAATTTATACAAATCAAAAGTAAACTTTGGCGCAGTGGTAAAGACAGCCCTTGGAAACCGCAAGTTGATTCGGGCTGTTTCATACGTGGTAAATACCGAAGGTGGAGAAGAATCCGCTTTTTTTGAAGCCCTCGAAAAAGTGGGAATTGAAATAAAGACGAAAGACTTACAAATATTTTATGGCGGTGCAAAAAAAGCTGACTGGGATGTGGGGATGGCGGTTGACGCTATCAAGCTTGCACATAAAGTAGATGCGATTGTGCTTGTCACGGGGGATGGTGACTTCATCCCGCTTGTCGAGTACGTCAAGAGTCAAGGTTGTCAGGTAGAAGCTATCACCTTCGGTCGCTCTGCCTCTGGGAAACTTCGTGAGACTGTCGACGATTTTATCGACATGGACGAAAATCCTCATCAGTTTTTGATTGGCTACAAACCAATGAAAAAGTCTGGCGGCGGCTTGAAAAAGACTCTTCAGAAGGTAGTTGGTACGGATACAGACAATATCTAGAAAGGAAGCACTATGGGCACGACCTAGCTTTTGGACGACTAATCCTTACTCGATAACACTTAGAATTATTTTTGGGGTGCTTGTGCCTAGCAGCAGTTTTGTTATGCTTTGACCATTAATCCTGAGCTTCGGACGTAGGTAGGTTTCAAGACTTGAAATCTAAAACGTCTGCGGCTCGTAACAAAGAAGAATATGCAAACCAAATCATTTTCGATGGAATTAGCTGGAAAAACATTAACGGCTGAGTTCAACGACTTAACTGCTCACGTCAACGGCTCGGTTATGCTCCGTTACGGAGAAACGGTAATTCTGGTTACCGCGGTAATGAGCGATCGGGAAAGTAGTGCCAATTACTTTCCTCTATCTGTAGAGTTCGAAGAAAAGTTTTATGCAGCGGGACAAATTCTTGGCAGTCGGTTTGGGCGCCGCGAAGGCAGACCGAGTGACGAAGCTGTGCTTTCGGCAAGAATCGTAGACCGCACCATTCGTCCACTTTTTAATCAAAGTATGCGCAACGACATTCAGGTCGTGATTACCGTACTTGCTATCGGTGAAGATGACCCCGATGTATTAGCAGTGATTGGAGCCTCACTTGCTTTGTCTGTTTCTGACATTCCTTGGGCTGGACCAGTGGGAGCTATTCGAATTGGACGCACCAAAGAAAGTGGGGAATTGGTAGTTAATCCAACCTATCTAGAACGGACCGAAAAAAAACTCGACATTGAAGTTCTCGCTTGTGGGAAGGCCGGAACCATCAACATGATAGAAACCGCCGCTTACGAAGCCAATGAAACTTCTGTCCTGTCCCTACTTGAAGCGTCTACTAAATTACATGCCGATCTTGAAATTTTTCAGGCAAAGATTGTAAACGAGATTGGTAAAGCTAAGCGAGTAGTAGTTGTACCAGAAATTCCAGCCGCTCTTATACATATATATGAAGAAGAATTTAAGCAAAAACTTAAAAATGAGATGTTTAGTAAGCGGCCGGGCAAGGACCACATCTATGCCGTGAAAAAAGAATTTCTAACCGCTATAAAAACGGCCGAATTACCGGAGGCAGTGGCTAGTGACTTTTTTGAAGACAAGATTGATTACGAGCTTCATGTTGGAGCAATTGAGAGAGCTGAGCGGCCAGACGGAAGAGATATGGATAGCGTGCGAGAACTCTATGCTCAAGCCGGTGGAATTTCACCAGTGCTTCATGGCTCGGGCATCTTTTATCGAGGCGGCACCCATATCTTCTCGGCTCTCACCCTCGGAGGTCCAGAAGCAGCACAGCTTATCGACACGATTGAGGAACAAGAAGGGAAGAAGCGTTTCATGCACCACTATAACTTCCCACCCTTTTCAGTTGGTGAAACTGGTCGTGTTGGTGGTTTTAATCGTCGCATGATTGGACATGGTGCTCTAGCCGAAAAAGCCCTACTCCCAGTGATACCCAACCAGGAAGAATTTCCTTATACCATTAGACTGGTTTCAGAGACTCTCTCTAGTAACGGTTCGAGTTCTATGGGATCAGTCTGTGCTTCGGTTCTTGCAATGATGGATGGTGGTATCCCAATCAAAAGACCCGTAGCTGGTATCGCCTCGGGAGTAATGATCATGGGCGACAAATACGCGCTTCTGACGGATATCCAGGGTCCAGAAGATGAGTTTGGTGATATGGACTTTAAAGTAGCCGGTACTTCAGAAGGTGTAACGGCCATCCAAATGGACGTGAAAGTTGGAGGGGTCTCGCTTGAAATACTTGAGGGTGCACTCCAAAAAGCACGTACGGCTAGGCTCCACATATTAGAGACTATGACCGCGGTTATCGCGGCCCCGCGATCAAGTATATCTCCGCGGGCACCCGAAATTATTGTGGTAAAAATTCTTCCGGAACAAATTGGACTAGTGATTGGTGGAGGTGGTAAAACCATTAACGCAATAAAAGACACTAGTGGAGTGCAAGAAATCACAATTGAAGAAGATGGGACTGTCTTTATAACTGGTAAAAACGGATCAGCGCAAAAGGCAGCCGATAAAATTAGTGCTCTTACTAAGAGATACGAGGTGGGGGAAAGGGTAACAGTTACTGTTACGCGACTAGCCACTTTCGGAGCTTTTGCCAAACTAGATGAATATAATGAAGGTCTAATTCATATCTCGGAAATCGCTCCTTTCCGTCTAGAAACAGTCGAGGGAATTCTCAAAGAAGGTGAGGTGGTTGAAGCGATTATTTCAAAAGTTGAAGATGGAAAAATCGGTCTTTCTATTAAACAAGCCGATCCAACCTTTGCCGAAAAACGCGGAATCAAGCCCTAATAAAACCCGCTTGTTAGTGAAAAACCCCTAGCCAGGCAGGTCTTTCGTGAGATACTAGAAGTAATGGGCGATAAAGCGCACACACCACTACCAAAACTCCGCACGTTTCAACTTGACCAAGCGCAGGCTCGCGGTGAGGAACCTGTGAAGGTGCCTGAAAAAAAGGCTTTCGTGACTGCTCCGAAGCTAGTTGTTACCACAGCGAAAAAAGAACCGCCGCCAGCCGTAGAAAAAATTTCTGTTGTCGATACCTCAGCTCCACTTGTTCCTCCCTCCTTCCACGAGCTCAAAAAAAATGCTCCTAAGAAAATCGAACACATAATTGCCGAGGCAGCACCAAAAACTGTTGTCGTACGAAAAAAAGCGGCGCCTCCTCCACGTTCTTTTTCTTCAGAAGCAACAGTCATAACCTTTGCCAAGAAAAATGAGTTCAATTTTTTCCGGGCTATCGCAACTAGCTTGAAAAGTTGGTTGGCTGGATTTTCTTCCAAGAAAAAAGTCTCTCACTATACCGTAAGTCCAATCGACCGTAGAAGAGAAATAGTAGAGCGGGCGACGACCAATAGCGGCGCTGTTTTTAACACGAATATTGATGAGCTTAAGCAAGAGCTTAGTAAGAAGCACGAAGAAATTCCAGTGTCACAAAAACTGCACCTTAACTGGTCTCCTCAAACTGAACCTGGGTTTCCTTTGATTGATAAACCTGGACGCACTGCCAAACTGCCGGACAAACTACCAGTCCAGGTTGAATATAAAAAACGGGCTCTCCCGACAGTACCAGTTAGTGAGTCGGTCACAAAAGTAGAGCAGTATCAGAAGCGAGTGTTTGTTCCTCCTCCTGAAACTGCGCCGTCACGAGTTAGTAATCGTTGGGAATCTGACTTCCATGTAGCTACCGATTCACCCTACGCTGCAACTAAAGTAACTGAGTCTGTTCCTTCGACCACTTCACCCATTTTTGGCGTTCCCGACAATATTCAATCAGGAGGAGTATCGACCGCTTCGGTCTTCGCAGCACCAATAGCTCCTGTGTCCGTGCCAGTTGTTGTGTCTTCGGTTATTCCAAATAATCAAGACTCTCTGATTTCAACTCTCGACCTTACAAAACCTGGAACAACAATTCCAAATAAACCAAATCCTAGAAGCAGCTACTTGAGAAGTGGTCTACGGCAACTTTTTCGTTTTGACACTACGATTGCCACGGTGGTGGTGGTCGGTTCAATGGTGAGTTTTTTAATGGTCTTTCTTATAATAAGGACCTTCCTTAATATGATTATTCCAAGTGAGACCACTTCTGATAACGTGGTTTCCCTGGCTGAGCCCCTTAGCCCTGAAGGTAAAGTGATAGACGTGGCAGTGTCTGCTGTTACTAGCGAAGCGCTTTTTAGTGCGCTGCAAGGTGAGAGTAAGCCTGCTTCGGGTGTAGTAGAATTTCGTATTCTTGAAGCAAACGGTGCTGTTGCTCCTGGTCATATTATCTGGGACGCTTTTGGCTTCTCCAGCAATCCCAATCTCTCTCGCTCAATTTTGGAGACTCGACTTGGCTACTCTGAAGGTGAGCATCTGTTAATCTTTAAAGTGACTGATGCTGTGACGGTATTTGGCGCACTTCTTATTTGGGAACCAAACATGTCGGCAGAGCTTACCCCTATTTTTGAAAACCCGAGTAATAACAGAGATTCGTTTACTGACCTAACTATTAAGAACAACGACGTCCGTATTCTCAAAGTAGATGCTGAGGAAATCTTAGTCTATGGATTTATTGATAGTAATACGGTTGTTATTACTGAATCACTTGAAGCTTATAAAGCTGCCCTTGGCTCTAAATAAAGAGTGGATGTTATACTGATGGATATGTTACACGATGCATATCGGGCTCACTTAGAGGCGCTCTTAGCTCAAGTCACTAGCGACTTAGAAGCGATCGCTGAGCAGAATCACGAAACTGGTGACTGGGAAGTCAAGCCAGACATAACCGAACAAGCTGAAGCAGATGAAAATACTGAGGCTGATGCAGCAGAAGAGTTAAGCAGCCAGAGTGCCGTCATCGCCGAATTGGAAGGAAGTTATAGAAACATCAAGTTGGCTTTAGCAAAACTTTTAGATGATACCTACGGCCAGTGTGAAATTTGTAATGGAGAAATCTCTGCCGCCAGGCTCGAAATTCTTCCCTCTGCTCGCACTTGCACCCTTCATCTCGATCAAGAAAGATCTTTACCGCTTTAGTAGCTATGTCGGTAGCGAAAGTCACGACGGTACAACCTCACGTGCTTAGTGGCACAGTAGTAACCATTGAGGCTGACATCTCACGGGGTCTTCATTCTTTTTCTATTGTTGGCCTGGCAGGAAAAGCAATTGACGAATCGAAAGACCGTATCAGTAGTGCGATAAAGCATTCGGGTTTTGTTTCTCCCAAAACCAAGAATCACAAAATCACTATTTCTCTATCGCCAGCTGATGTTAAAAAGGATGGACCGTTATTTGACCTACCGATTGCATTAGCTTACCTCATTGCCTCAGAAGAAATTGCAGCTGATGTTTCAGAATATATATGTATTGGTGAACTCGGACTTGACGGCACACTGCGGGGAGTCCGTGGAGTATTAAACTGTGTTTTAGCAGCCAAAGAGGCTGGCTACAAAAAAGTGATTGTGCCAAATGATAACGTACGCGAAGCAGCGTTAGTAGAAGGAATTAGTGTCTTTGGTGCAGACAGTCTTTATTCAGTAATTGCGCATCTACTTTTAGAAGATGAATCCGCGGCATTACCTGTGGCGCCGACCACGACCCTAAGTGATGAGTGGTACGAAAGTAGCGTCACACTCGAAGACATCAAAGGCCAAGAAACCGCTAAACGTGGACTCATCATCGCAGCGGCAGGAAAACATAACGTAATGTTTGTCGGTCCGCCGGGCACTGGAAAGACGATGCTAGCGCGAGCGCTCCGTGGACTCCTACCACCGCTCACTAGAGAAGAAGCTCTCGCTGTGACTGCTATCTACTCACTCACTTCTAGTAAGTTTGATATTAGTACCCGGCCGCCATTTCGTTCACCACACCATACTGCTTCACACACGGCTTTAGTCGGTGGTGGCACGAATCCTAAACCAGGCGAAATTACCCTCGCCCATAACGGCGTACTCTTTATGGACGAATTTCCCGAGTTCGACAGGCGTAGTCTTGACGCGTTGCGTCAACCACTAGAGGACAAGGTGGTTTCGATCTCGCGAGTGCAAGGCAGCGCCGAATTCCCAGCTGATTTTATTTTAGTAGCGGCTCTAAACCCGTACCGTGGCAGCTTCGATGGAACCGCCGACTTAGCCCGTGCCATGCAAGAGACGTACAAAAATAAAGTGTCTGGTCCAATTCTTGATCGCATAGACCTATGGCTAGAAGTACCCCATGTTAATTACGACACTCTCACTGCGCTCAAAACAACTACTGGAGAAACTGACGGAGCGCGAACGCAAATCATCGCGGCGCGTGAACGCATGCTTGCACGCCACGATGCCAAAGGCGTAATCAACGCCAGCCTTTCCGCCCGTGACATTGAAAAATACATTTTCTTAAACGACGCTGTAAAAGATTTATTAAAAATCTCCAGTCTTAAATTAAATTTGTCCCCTCGCGGCTACCACCGCCTCATCAAAGTCTCTAGAACAATCGCCGACTTAGATCAAAGCGAACATGTAGAAACAAGCCACGTCCTTGAAGCACTACAATACCGAGTGCCACTTTAAGATACATACATTTCCCTTCTCATTGTCACTATCATATATGATAGTGACAGACTTAGGGATTCCGACAAAAACAAAAAATCCGCGAGGTGTACATCGGATACACTCCGCGGATTTTTTGTGTAGGCAACGAAGTCCAGCGCTTAGAATGTTCTAGTCAGAAACGAGATGAAGAGCATGAAGCCTAAGAATTTTTTGAAGGAGTCGTGGTTTTCTACGGTGACTGATTAAAATCCCGTAGCGACAAAGCTATTCGCTCGTTTTTGTTAGAACTGGTTGCTATTAGGAATTCATTTTAAGATGAAGTACGAGGCAAGCAAGGAAAATGTCACGAGTGCTATGCCTATAGAGCGAATGACATTTTGCCGAAGCTTAACGAAGTAATTCGCTTAAAATGGATTCCTACCGCCTCTTACTTCAAAGTGGAGATGAGTCCCCGTCGACTTACCAGTGTTACCCATACCACCGATAGTCTGTCCTTGTTCGACGTAACTGCCGACACCGACTGAGAGACTTGAGAGGTGAGCATAAAGAGTTTGGGTGCCATTGCGGTGTTTGACTACGATATAGTTGCCGTAACCGCCGTTCCAACCGCCGCCGCCCTTAGCCACAATCACTTCGCCAGCCGCAGCGGCTCTAATGGTTGACCCGAGACTACCAGCCAAATCGACTCCATTGTAACCGTGAATACCTTGAGTCTTAACTGAACCAGGTGCGGGATGAGTGAAGCCAGCGCCGCCGCCAGAAGTTCCACCACTCTTGCCTTTACCAGACTTTGTTTCCTTTACTGGAGCGGTGCTTGAGTGCAACTCACCACCTGGAATAATTAGGGTGTCTCCAACCACTATTTCACTAGCTGAAGCCAACTGATTGAAAGAAAGAATTTCTTCTTCGTTGCCCTCATACTTCTTGGCAATCGAACTAATTGAATCCCCGCTCTTTACAATATGACGCACTCCAGCAATCGGAAGGATCACTAAAGTTTGCCCTGGCTGAATTTCAGTATCTTTACTTAGATCATTGGCCCAGCGGATTGTATTGGTGGTCACACTAAACATTTCAGCCACTTCCCCCAGTGAATCGCCCTCACGGACAGTATAGACACGAATCTCTCCGTTGTTATTTCCCTCAGCTACTTGGTCAGCTCCAACTGGACCACTTGAAACTAAAGCATTTTCGTCGACAATAAGTTCGGCGCCGCCTCGACTACCACTGGGATCAGGATTTTGCTGAGCTGAGATCAGAGCAATATCAGAAGCGGTTACTGGTTCTGTATCTTCTGCCATGACTACAATTTCTTCAGTCAGAAAGTCAAAAAAGTCCGCTTTTACTGAAAACGGTACAATAATAATAAGGGCAAGTAGTAACGCCTCAAGACCGAGTCGTAGTTCGGTCTTGTGGCCCTTAATATGTCCCTGAAACGTGGTTAAACCAGGTATTTCAGATTCTGTATACTTCGATTTAATAAGTAGTGGTTTATGGTCTCACCGCTGTTGTGTCGTTACGGCCGCGCTAGAAGAAATGAAAAGGAGCCAAGCTCCCTGTGGTGCCCTTTCGGGTACATCGATAATTGTACAGGACAAAACAAGACCAGCAATTGACGTAATGCACTTTCCACAGTTTCTATGACGCCCACAATTACGACTTTATTTTATGGGATATTTTAGTATTGACTTTATAAACTAAAAGTTGCTTAGTTTTATACGCCCAGCTGTTTGCCCTCATGGTATAGTGTCCGCACATGAGCACTCCTGTTCCATATATTGAAGGTTTAAACGAACAACAAAGGGCGGCGGTACTTCATATCGACGGGCCACTAATGGTACTAGCTGGGGCTGGTTCGGGTAAGACGCGGGTCATCACTCATCGTATCGTTCACATCATTCATAATGGCGTCGCGCCGCGCAATATCCTAGCTGTCACCTTCACCAACAAAGCCGCTAAGGAAATGCGGGAGCGAGTTGATCAGCTGGTGCATAAGTATCCACCTTCAGACCGAGCCGCAGTCGACAGTTTGCCGTTAGTTACTACGTTCCATTCCCTTGGTGTACGCTTGCTGCGCGAGTTCCACGACGCCATGAACCTGCGTCGTCACTTCACCATCTACGATCGCTCCGATAGTATTCGCGCAGTGAAACAAGCCATTATCAAAGCCGACTACGATCCAAAAGAATTCGAACCTAAGCGGATCCTCGGCATGATTTCCCGCGCCAAAGGCGACGCTATCACCCAACTTGCCTACCAAGACGCTGCTAGTTCATACCCTGAACAAGTCGCTGCCGCGGTCTGGGAAAAGTACGAAGCGATTTTACAAGCAGAACACGCGCTTGATTTTGATGACTTACTGGCCAAGACATTACGCCTGCTCGAAAGTAATATTGCCATCCGCACCACTTTGCAAAATCGTTTTAAATACATTCATGTCGATGAATATCAGGACACCAACCGAGTGCAGTTTTCGATTGTTGAGTTACTTGCCGGTGAAACACAAAATATTTGTGTAGTGGGTGATCTCGATCAGCTGATTTATAGTTGGCGAGGAGCTGACATGAAGAATGTTTTGCAGTTCGAGCGACACTTCCAAAGTGCAGCGACAATTCTTCTTGAAGAAAACTACCGTTCGACTCAAACCATTATCGCAGCCTCCAATGAGGTCATAAAAAGGAATAAAAACCGGGTCGAAAAAAATGTTTTTACCAGGAATCAAGCCGGCGAGAAAATTACCTTATACGCTGCCATGACAGGATTTGACGAGGCGGAGTACATCGCTATGACAGCTAAGTCACTCATAGAGGATGGGGCTGATCCTACCTCGATTGCAGTACTCTATCGCACCAACTTCCAATCACGCTCACTTGAAGAAGCTTTTCTAAATTTTGAAGTCCCGTATCAACTACTAGGTACAAAATTTTTTGAACGAAAAGAAATAAAGGATGTCTTGTCATACTTGCGTCTAGCCCTTAATCCAGGCAGTAACGCTGATCTGGCGCGCATTATCAACGAACCAGCACGAGGAATTGGCAAGATTACACTACTTAAAATCATTGAAGGTAATCGCGCCGATTTAAATAAAGGCGCGCTAGAAAAGCTCGCTTCGTTTGATCTCATCATGACTGACATTACTAAACACGCCAGCGAAAAACCGTTATCTGAAACCCTTAAATTTATCATGGCTCGCAGTGGCATAGAGAGTGCGTACCGCGAAGAAAAAACCGAGGAAGCGCTTGAGCGTCTGGAGAACCTGCGGGAACTCGTCACTCTGGCCACTCGCTTTGACGAACTACCACCACTTGATGCCGTCGAGACTCTACTTGAAAGTGCCGCTCTGCAAAGTGACCAAGACGAAATCAAAGACAAAGAAGAACTAAACGCGGTGCGTCTGATGACAGTACACGCTGCTAAAGGTTTAGAGTTTCCTTACGTGTTTATCGCTGGTCTTGAAGAGGGACTTTTTCCGCACGAACGTCTAGATGACGGTAAGACTGACCAAGAGGAGGAGCGTCGTCTATTTTACGTTGCCCTCACGAGGGCACAGAAAAAAGTTTTCTTAACCTACGCTCACCTGCGCACTATCTTCGGCAGCCAGCGCATTAATCTGCCATCATCTTTTTTAAGTGATATTAGTAAAGAACATGTAGAAACTGGCAATCCAATCGGCGGACAAGCCTCAGGCTACGAGACGACGATTTATTTGGACTAACAAATTGACCGGGTAAATTCCTTCTCAACCAGAAATATCACCCATAATTCCAATAGGAGTTATGGGTGATATTTCTAGCTATTCTTGGCTTTTGTATATTAGCTCATCTAGATTGTTGCTAGTTTTCTGATAATGCCGTACCGTACTTAAAATGTCTGCTAAATTCGAACATAAAAAATCCCTGGGGCAGCATTTTCTCAATAGCGACTATGTGCCGAAGAAAATGTGTCTGGCCGCTGGCTTGCAAACAGGGGAGTTAGTGTTAGAGATTGGGCCAGGAACAGGAATGTTAACCAATGAGCTGCTAGCCCGAGGCGCCCGAGTAATTGCACTCGAGGCTGATCCGCGGGCAATTGAGTCGCTTGAAGAAACCTTTGCTGCCGAGCTAGCTGCTGGTCAGCTCACCCTATATCACGGCGACGCCAGAGCCCTCGACTTCGCTGAACTTAAACTTACAAACCAACAGTACAAGGTTATTTCCAATATTCCTTACTATATTTCTGGTTTACTTTTTCGGACCATATTAGAATCAAACATTCAGCCAAATACCTTGGTTTTCTTGGTTCAAAAAGAGGTGGCGACCCGTATTTGTAGGGACAAAAAAGAATCTCTACTATCGCTCGGAGTCAAAGCCTACGGCACTCCCACATATATATGTAGTGTTGCTAGTAGTCATTTCAATCCGCCCCCCAAAGTCGACTCCGCTATCATCGCTATCAACAATATTTCAAAAGACAATTTCAGGTCAATCCACGAGTTGGATTTTTTTAAGCTACTCCACCTTGGTTTTGGCAAAAAACGCAAACAGCTGGCGGGCAATCTAGCGTCCCACTACGACAAAACGGCTATTTTAAATGCCTTTAAGGTAGTTGGATTAGCACCAAACGTACGGGCGGAGGACATGGCCTTACCAA
>JBBTYP010000012.1:36930-45994 GCA_038061715.1 Patescibacteria group bacterium | reverse complement strand
TGTCGGTGCCCAAAGTAGCAGTTAGAGTGGTGCCGGAGAGGGAGAGACCGGTGCCGACAAAGTCAGTAATGCGATCGCCGCCGATATAGAAGCTCGTACCAGTAGCGTTAGTGAAATTAAAATTGGTAGCGGTGGAAGAAGCCGACGAAATAAAACCGCCAGTAAAAGTCAGTAAGCCTGAGGCACTGTCAGCCGTATCACTGCGCAGAAAAGAGGTCGAAGCGACGCCACCTAATTGTCTAGCCTCGAAAGCTGAGGGGACAGTGCCGAGAGACTTGCGCGGCGTCATTTCTCCGTCGCCAGCAATATTCACTCCCAGGTACAAAGCTTGATTAAAATTCACTCCCGCGATTGAAGTTACACTACCGAGCATCACACTAAAGAGCCCGTTGGTGACAGTTACCACGTTGCCACCGTTTCGGGTTTCGGTCCAAATAGCGGCCCCACCACTTGATTGCGTGTAGAGTTTGAACTCCATGGCGTAAGTACCATCGGTTACCGCTAAGCCGGTGTTGTCGGTCAACTTCCCTTGGTAGTTCATGGTATACGACGGTTGAGCATAGGCCACCGAAAGACCAGATAAAAGTAACCCGACCGATACAATCGCCAGTAGACATTTTGTAATCTGCTGAGTTAGAGCTTTCATGGTGTGGCAGAATTAGTCACGGGCACTACCGCAAATGGTATTTGTTGTTCCGTCCCGTCAGCGGCAGTCCGTACAACAAAGTTATTACCGTCTCTATCTTTGACGATCTTTACTGGATCAGAGAAAAGTCTTTCGACTTCTGCTTCTGAAAGTTCTGTGCTTCCGCCACTTGGAAGAAGTAGTACTCCTTTACCGCTGGCATCAAGAGTGGCTAGGCTCATTAATTCTTTGGAAAAATCAATCGCATCGAGTCTGGTATCTTCTACCACTTCACCAGTGGCAATCGGAAATTCTCTTGCGGCCTCCCGCAAAGCTGCCACCTCCCTAGCGCTAGCCAACTGTTCTTTGGAGTTAAGACTAGAGAGAGATATCGAGTTAAGAGTAATCCCTAAACCGACACCGAGGGACAAAACTGTCACAGCTAGAGTCCTCGAATAAAATTTCTTTTTTTGTTCCGCTATTACTTGAGCTCGCTCTTTTTCACGGATACGTTTTGTCGCTTCCCGCTCTTGTCTTCGCTCATCACTCAATTTCTGTTGGCGGATTATTTGCTCTTGTTCAGATTTTTGCGAGTATGCCTGCAAGGATGGAACAAACACGAACCACTGTCTCCCAATCTGCGTAGCTAGGATTTTTTGTTCGCGGGCTAGCCGGCCGATGTAGTCACGAGAATAACCAGTCAGCCTAGCGGCAGTACTTACATTTTTGAATTCTTGGCCATCAATCTCTACGAAGCTCGACATAACGTTTCAGCTTTAATTATAAAGCTGAAACGTTTAAAAAGGCATTAACGATTGTGCATAAACTCTAGGCCGTAAGGGAAACCAGAAACGCCAAAATCTCAGACAGTGACTGTAGTGAAATCTTCCACCTCTCTAGCGTTACGCCACCTTTGAGAATAATTTCCTGTCTTGGCAACAGACTAGCGATAGCAACAGCTAGACTTAGTGTAAAAATAATAAAAGCCTTTAGATTTGCGTGGGGTATGGCTTCAATTTTTATAACTGGAGCTGGTGGGCTGTTTTTTGGAGATTCCATCACTTTTTTGACAACAATTTGGTTATTGGGTACCGCCTTGTTAGGCACAGGATTAATTGGATGTAGATTTTTAACTGGTTCGATTGATTTAGATAGACCGCTTATTTCTTTCGCAGCTGAAATAATGTGAGGCTTACTTGTCCGATATAACTTTATTTTCATCGCTTTTCTGACTTTTACCAAATCTTGCTTATCGGCTCTTTCCGCTTTCACGGGAGTCAGAGTTGACGGAGTCAGCGCAGCCTTGTCTGCCGCTAGGGCAACTTCTGGCTGCTCAGGCTCTTCGTGGATGGCTTCAGGGATTCCGTCTACCTTCAAGACGCCCTTTAAATATACTTCTGGTAGTGGTTCCGCCTTAAAGATGGTCGATCTAACAGAATCCCTAATGGCTTTAACAGCAACGTCCTTGGAATCAGCGGGCAAAATTTTGATTGGCCTAGAGACTGCATCACTGCTTATTTTAGGGATCAGCGAATAGTCGTCGCTTTCATACTTCACAGAAAACTCGCTTAGCCTTCCCTTAGCGTTATTTTTAAGTATTTTTACCGTCTTTTTCTGTAAGACTGACTCGACATCAATTCGATTCAGGAAGTGTGGCGGAGTGGCCAGCAATGACTCTTTGGAGGCCTTCTGAGGCTTCTCGTTTGCTTTGTAGCGAGTCTGTCGATGACCAGTTAGAGAATCCAAATTTAGATACCAAGCCCGGCCCACCAACCGAGCATCTACCTTCTTGGCTCGGCAGAGTTGCCCGAGATAATCTGGCGTATAGTTAAATCGCTCCGCCAGGACTGACGCCTTAATATATTCCTTCCCATCAAAGACCACCGATTCCATTACCACTATTGTAACAGCCTAGTTTTAATTGTGAACTAGCAAAAGTGAATTTCTCGGCAATACGATATAACTAGTTTTTAAGGGTTTCAACAAAAAGCTTAGCCAGTGTAGCTGGGTTACCTGAACCTTTCGTCTCCTTCATTCCCTGACCAACCAAAAATTGAAGCGCTGTCTCCTTACCAGATTTATACTCAGCCGCTACAGTTGGGTTTGCCTCTATCACTCGTTTAACCACTTGAAGTAAAGCCGACTCGTCTGATACCTGCATTAGACCCCGATTAAGAGCAATTGTGCGCGGAGTGTCGGTAGCAGAAAACAGCTCTACAAGTAAGTCCTTAGCAGTTCTGGAGTTAATTTCAGCCCTTATAAGCATGGTTATAAGCTCCTTAAAGTGGACTGGATTGAGATCATGCAAGGACAGGCTACTGTTGACTGAGAGTACGGCTAGTAAATCGGAAGTTAGGTAGTTAGCTGCTAGTTTTGCTTCTGCCTCTGTCACCCCGAGCTCACATAGCCGGCTGAAGAAACTGTCCGCTTCTTGATCGGAAATGATTATCTCAATACTGTCACTCGGTAATCCGAGATTTGTGTATAGAGTCCTTTTTTCATTAGGTAATTTGACTGTTATCTCGGGTAACAGAGATAAATCAAGATTCATTTTGGGTAGATCAGGATCGGGAAAATAGCGGTAATCCTTAGCTGTTTCCTTGACTCTTTGGGAGAAGGTCTTAAGTTTTACTTCATCCCAACCACGAGTTTCTTGCGCGACTTCTCCCCCTTCGTCAATAAGTTTTATCTGCCGAGCAATTTCAAAATCAATGGCTCCCTCCACCGCTTTAAAAGAGTTTATGTTTTTAACCTCAACATATTTTGTAGCCATTTTGTCAGGATCCTTTGACACAGATATATTAGCTTCGACTCGCATCTCTCCTTTTTCCATATTGGCATCAGAGATACCGAGAGTTCGCAAAAGTAACTGCAATTCCCGAGCGAACGCTCCGGCTGTTTTGGCGTCATGGATAACTGGTTCTGTCACCAATTCCATCAGGGGTACTCCGGCTCGGTTGAAGTCGACTATGCTGTAGTCACCTTTGTCGTGTTGACTGCGAGCAGTGTCTTCCTCGAGATGCACTCTAGTTAAAGTTACTCCGTTTAATTCCCCACCCTGCAAAAATGGATAAGCGTACTGACTAATCTGGTAGGCTTTCGGGATGTCAGGGTAGAAGTAATTTTTTCTATCAAATTCTGAGTAGGTAGCGGCTTTCGCTGCGACCGCTTTTCCAAATAGTAAAACTTTTTTTATGGCTTCTTCATTTGGCACGGGCAGAGTTCCAGGGTGAGCCAGGCAGATGGGACAAATAAATGTATTGGCCTCACCTTCGTGAGGGTCGTTTTTGCAGCCGCAGAACATTTTGCTGACGGTCTTCAGCTCTGCATGCACTTCCAGACCGATAGTTGCTGTGTAACTCATACTTGTGACTGCTATTGTACTGGAGTCCGCAGGTGCGACACAAGGGCATCACGCAAAACCTTATGTGATTCGAGGTCATCATGGCTAGTGACAAAGACACGATTGTCATTTTTTTCAAGGGTACCCCGCACCTTGGCAATTAAAGCTTCATTTACAAGGTCTTTTTTAGTCAAAATAATCCACTCCTCTTTATCAGACAGAGATTTATCGTAATGAGACAGCTCCTTTCGAATGGTATAATAGTCGTCAACCGGATCTTCTGAATCAAGGGCGATTAAATGCAGGAGCATTTTGGTACGAGAAACGTGCTTCAAAAATTTGTAGCCTAGCCCTTTCCCTTCCGCTGCCCCTTCAATTAAGCCTGGGATGTCTGCAATTATGAATTCGTATAAAGCTCCGAGGTGGGGCTCCAAGGTAGTAAACGGGTAGGCTGCGATCCGAGACTTAGCATTTGTAAGAGAGTTTAAGAGAGTCGACTTACCCGCATTAGGTAAACCGATAAGACCGATATCTACCATCAGCGCAACTTCGATTTGGAAATTCCCCACCTCACCGGGGATTCCTTTGGTAGATTCTGTTGGTGACTGGTTCGTCGAAGCTTTAAAGTGTTCATTACCGAGTCCACCGCCGCCACCTTTTAAGATGCGTTCGACCTGTCCGATTTGATTTAATTCAACAATTCTTTTCCGTTCAAGGTCAGTAACCCGTGAGCCTACAGGAATATCGATGTATAGATCATCTCCGTTTTTACCAGTCAGACTGTCTTTCATTCCTGCTTCACCAACAGCAGCCAGGAAGGATTTATTACCAGTGTACTTAGCCAACTGATTGACGTCTGCTACCGCTCTGACATAGACATCTCCTCCCCGGCCGCCATTGCCACCGGAGGGGCCAGCTTTAGGACGGAATTTTTCTTGACGCCAACGAACCACGCCGTCTCCGCCGTTACCCGCCCCAGCGTAAATTGTTAGTTCATCGACAAACATATGACTTGACAGACTACATGATTTAATATGAAAAAGCAATGGCCTGACCATTGTTTTCCAACCTAATGCCTGGTTAGAGTCGTTACTTACCGCTAATAAGGTGACTCCCTAAAGTGCTTACGATACTCATTAGTAGTGACCCAAACACCGCCTGCCAAAATGAGGCGACCGCAAAGCCCTCGATAAATGAGGCGGCGAAGAAGAACAGTCCAGCGTTTATTACAATGGAAAACAATCCCAAGGTTATTAGAGTGATAGGTAAAGTAAGGAGAATCAGGATTGGTTTTAGAACAGCATTAAATACTCCCAAAACCACCGCTGCAATAACCGCCGTGTAGACAGTATCCACAGAAATACCTGGTAGATAGGTCGCAATTAATAAGAGCCCTAGTGCATTCCAAAGTACCCTCAAGATAATAATTGTCATATGTATAGTATTGTAGCCTGGGACAAAAAGAGCGCAATAGCCTAGCCAGGCTATTGCGCTCTTTTTGTCCCCGCTACTTTCTAACTACAGTCCAGCCTGCTTCCAAAAAAGCTTCGGCCTTTTTATATTTCAATTCTTTGGTTTCGCTACCGTTTGTTATTGTCACTAATTCGTTGCGTCCAATTTCTTCACCTTTTACCAGAGGAGCCTTCTTAGTCTGCTTACTCTCCATCGTTTCGCCAGCCGCTTCTTGAGCGGCGGCGGCTTCTTGCTTGCGGGCGGACTCCTCTTTGGCTACCACTTGTGGCTGAATATTTGGTAGTACTTCCGCCATCCGATGCGTCGTGATTTCTTGCATCTCCTTAAAGAGCCTGGTCCCCTCCTTGCGATATTCAATCAGTGGGTCGCGTTGACCATAAGCCCGCAGGCCGACGCTAGAGCGAGTGTAGCTCATGACTTCAAGGTGTTCGACCCAAAGCATGTCGGTCATTTGCAGAGCGAGTCGACGAAAAAGATCGATAAATACGTCTTCACCAAATTCGAGCTTCTTAGCCTCTACAATCTCAACCAATGCTTCATTAAGAGCTAGCACCTCGGCCATGACAGCCGCCACCTCAACCTCGTCATTTTTAAGCAGGCGGTTTCGCCTATCATATATGGTTTGACGTTGTTGGTTAAGAATATCGTCGTAAGCCAAAATCTGTTTACGGGAATCAAAGTGAAAGCCCTCAATCTTGGTCTGAGCGCTCTCCAAAGTGTTGGAAATCATTTTCATCTGAATCGGTTCGTCTTCTGGTATACCAAAGGTCCCCATTAAACCCTTAACCCGTTCTCCACCAAAAACCCGCATCAGTGAGTCGTCCATCGAAACGTAAAATTGTGTGTGTCCACTGTCACCCTGCCGTCCGGCTCGTCCCCGCAGCTGGTTGTCAATCCGCCTAGCTTCGTGTCGCTCCGTACCAAGAACAAACAGTCCACCCAGTTCCTTAACCGCTTCCGCTTCTTCTTTGGTCGCGTCTGGGCCACCCAGCTTGATGTCGACTCCCCGTCCCGCCATGTTGGTAGCTAGTGTCACAGCGCCCTTGATACCAGCTGCAGCAATAATCTCTCCTTCTCGCTCGTGGTTTTTAGCGTTTAGCATTTCATGTGGTACTTGCGCTTCAGTCAACGCGGCCGACAGTCTTTCGTTTGATTCAATCGATGCCGTACCGATAAGAATTGGTTGTCCAGCTGCGTGGACTTCTTTTACTTTCTTAATGATTGCGGCAAATTTGCCTGATTCGCTTTGATAGATTAAATCATTCTCATCCAGGCGTTGTACCTTGCGATTGGTAGGTACTGGAACCACCTCCAACTTATACACGGTGTAAAACTCTTCCTGCGAGGTCATGGCGGTACCAGTCATTCCCGACAGTTTTTCATACATCCGGAAATAATTTTGGTAAGTAATGGAAGCATAAGTACGGCTTTCACGCTGAATCTTAACTCCCTCTTTGGCCTCAATTGCTTGGTGCAGTCCATCTGACCACCGTCTCCCTGGTTGCAGACGGCCAGTAAACTCATCCACAATTATTACTTCGCCGCCTTGTACCACATACTCTTTGTCTTTAGTGTAAAGCGCTTTAGCCTTTACTGCTGTCTCCAAGTGATGTACAAACCGGATACCTTTGTCGGTGTAGATATTTTCAATCCCAAGCATCTTTTCCACCGCCTCGACTCCTTCGTCGGTAAGAGTGGCGCTTTTAAGTTTTTCGTCAATGAGATAATGGGTTTCAGCGGTGAGTTTAGCGGCTACTCCAGAAAAGACCGGATAGAGATTTTCTGTCTCTGGCGCTGGCGCAGAAATAATCAGCGGCGTGCGCGCTTCATCAATGAGAATCGAGTCAATTTCGTCGACAATCGCATAGGCGTGCTCACCTTGGCGCAAGCGCTCTACTTCGTACTCAATGTTGTCACGCAAATAATCAAACCCGAACTCGCTGTTGGTTCCGTAGGTGATGTCTGCCCGGTAGGCTTCGTGCCTAGTACAGGGTCGCAAAAACTCGTGGACAACTTTGAAAGAGCCGTGCTCATCACGCTCTTCGTCCTTATCAACATGGTTCGCATCATACATATATGATGAATCGTGATTGATTACCGCTATAGAAAGTCCTAACGCTGCGTACACTTGCCCCATCCAGACCGCGTCACGCCGAGCCAGGTAATCATTGACAGTCACTATATGTACTCCTTTACCCACAAGAGCATTGAGAGAAGCTGGTAGTGTCGCCACCAAAGTCTTTCCTTCTCCAGTGCGCATTTCGGTAATCTTACCCTGATGGAGGATGGTGCCACCAACCAACTGCACGTCGTAATGGCGCATACCGAGGGTTCGCTTGGCCGCTTCGCGCACATAGGCAAAAGCCTCCACCAACACGCTATCGAGCCCGGCACCATCCTCACCAACCCTGCCCTTGAGGGCCAAAAATGACTCACGAAGCGTATCATCGGACAAAGCTGATACAGCAGCCTCTTTGGCGTTTATGGCCGAAATTAGAGGTTGAATAGTCTTCAGTTCTTTCTCGTAACTAGGTCCAAAAAATCTATCTAGAAATGACATACGGCGTAGTATATACGCTCTTTAATTAAATAGAAAGTATTTCAAGCTCCATTTATGGCTCTAGAACTAAATGGGATTAGAGTATGATTTCTCGCTAAAATCTGAACGAAATACAAGGCGTTAGGGGATGAGGATATAAGGTGTACTTAATGTCCATTGAATATCCAAAGATCCCGTAACAACGACGTAATTCGTCAGATTTTAGCGAGAAAGCAAAATCGCCTAATTTTGCAATTAGACGATTATGCTACAAGCTTGATGCGGAGATGGCGGACCTCCCCCGCCTCAATTACTTTTTTCGCTTTGGAGCGGCCTTCTTCTTTGCCGGAGCTTTCTTAGCTGCTTTCTTCGCTACCTTCTTAACAGCTTTCTTAGCTACTTTCTTCACGGCCTTCTTCGCTACCTTCTTTGCAGGAGCTCGCTTTACAGTCTTCTTGACTGCCTTCTTAGCTGCCTTCTTTTTTGCTGCCATAAATTTGTGGTGAGAATAGTTTGTGAATAATGTCGACCGCAATCTCTTCTCGAATCAAAGAACACATCAGTGAGAAGATTTTTGCTTTACTTTAATTATCACTCGAAAAAAAATAAAAACAATTTAAAAAAATTTTATATGGGGATAAAGTATAAAATATTTTTTTGAAACTTTTTTGAAAAAAATTCAAAATTATTTTTCAAAAATGATATTTACTTCACTCTCGATAGTTAAATTAAAAATACTTTCAATCGCCGCGACAATCTCCTCGACAAACGAAACAACGTCAGACGCCGTTGCTCCAGCGTAAGTTACGATCGAGAGTGAGTGTCGGGGTGAGATTCCGACCACTTGGTGCCATCTATTATCACCGTAAGTATGTTTATTGAAGGGCGAACATTCCATTAGAAAAGCGGTGGAGATTTTTACTTCTCCAGTATTAAGTGTCCAGTGCCAAGGTGACAACCGTGAACTTAACTCCGCGTATTTCTCCATCACCACAGCTTCTACTTGGGTAAACACTGCAGCCGATACCACCGTGTTTTTGAAAAACGAGCCGGCTGAGTTGAACTGTCCCAGCAACATGCCGAT
>JBBTYP010000012.1:18019-36920 GCA_038061715.1 Patescibacteria group bacterium | reverse complement strand
GGCGCGCCTCTAAAACCGCCGCCCGGACTTGGAGCGGTGTCGGCTCGGTGATACCAATTTCCTTTAGATAATGTTCGATACTTTGAGAAGCGCTACGATAAGCAAGGTTGGCTTTGTCCGCTGGTGCCAGACTAAAGGTAACGGCTGTCACAATCAGACTAGCGCCAGCGGCTTGTTTGAAAATACTGTCACGGTAACCAAACTGACATTCAGTCTTAGAAAAAATTAGCACTTTGTCGTTAACGTAGTCATACACTTCAACTGAAGTTATTTTATCCGCTACCGTGGCTCCATAGGCGTTGATATTTTGTACTGGTGCTGCACCGACCGTACCTGGAATACCAGAAAGATTTTCCAGGCCGCACAAACCCTGCTCGACGGTGTACTCAACCAAGGTGTCCCAGTCTTCACCGGCCGCTGCTCGTACTAATGTCTCTTTGCTTGAGGTATCAGTCTGCAAAGACACTCCCTTATTCTTCATAAGAAGAACCCAACCCCGATAGCCGTGGTCATTAATTAGGAGGTTGGAACCGCCACCGAGGATAAGTGGCGGCTTGCCAGTTAACAAAGCTAACTGGCAGGCCGCCACTAGTTCCTTCGTCGAACTAACCTCACACAAGTAATCAGCCGCACCACCGATTTGCAAAGTGGTGTATGGTGCTAGTAAAACATTCTGCTGCACATTTAGTGCCATAGCTATTACGGCTTAGTTGCGGCTGCGGCTGGTGTACCTGCACCTGGAGCCGCTATACAGCCTTGATCTGGCGTACGGTTGTTTTTAATATTTTCGCTAATACAAGTAGCTGTCTTAGCAAACGATGGTACGGCTAGTTTTGCGTCTTCGAGGGTTTTTAGCGCGGCCTCTTTATTGCCAGTCTCGTGATAAAGGAAGGCTAGCGTGGCCCAGTTTTGCGCGTTGTCCTTGGCGGCCTCTAAGCGGGTTTTAAAGAGTTCGAGCAAGAATTCATTCTCTCCAGCCTTATTAGCGGCTCCGAGCAAAAAATCACTTTGAGCGAAGCGTGCTCTAACAACATCGCTATCCATGAGAGCTTTGGCTTCTTCACCTTGGTTGGTATAAAAGAGGGCCCCCGCATAATACTCTCTGGCTTCAAGGTTGCGAGTATCAAGCTTATACGCTTCTTCGAAGAACTGTTTGGCTTCTTCATTCTTGGAGAGGGACAGCGCAATGAAACCTTGTTGAATCATAATTGACTGCTTCTTTGGTGACAGACTACTAGCCATCGCCATTTGTTCCGCTGCCTTCTCTAGCTGACTGGTAGCTCGATAAAAAGTCGCAATAAAAACGTGGACCCGAGCGTCACCTGGCTTACTTTCCGCCAACGCCAGCAATTCTTCCTCCGCCTTGTCACCGTACTTCTGTTTTACTTCAGCCGACACCTTTTGATCACGAATAATATTTACAGCGTTTTGCGAAAGTTGCTCCACGATCTCTTGGCGGCCGAACGAATCCCGAGACAGAGCTTCTTCAAATTCGCTCAACCGTGCTTCTGGTGAAGGACTACTAATGGCCTGGATGATATCTTTAGCCGCCGCCATACCCGGTATATACGCAAAATAAATCACACCGATTAGCAGTGCCCCTACGACTGGAGTAGCGAACTGTACAATGATTGCTTCATCTACCTTGGCCTTTTCAAGCTCTTTAATTGGCTCACTCACGCGAGCATGGATAAGACCAAGAATAATGGCAAAGAATATATAGCTAACGATATTATCAAACACGACAAAGTTGTGTGTCAGGTAGCCTGCCAAAATACCCAAGAGGACACCACGCTCAAGCACAGTGAAGCGCTCGTCATCTTTATTAAGGAGTGGACTAAGGAAAAGATAGTACAAACAAGCCGCAAACAAACTAAAATACGCAATCAGCCCCAGGAAGCCGCCGGCGATGAGCCAGTCCATAATGATGTTGTGTGAGCGATCAAACCACTGTTCTTGCGCGTAAAGTGCCGGTCGGTACTGTTCGTTAAAGACATAATTAAAATTACTTTGCCCCCAGCCGAGCAGCGGTCGCTCCTTAACCCCTTCCCAAGCCATACTCCAAATCGTGCCGCGCACCGCCAAGTCGTTAATCGAAATATTAGCGATACGAGCCAGATTGGGATTACTCTGTACCAACGCCGAGTCGCGGGCCATCACGAAACCGGCTACCCCGATTACCAAAAGTGCGAAGGCCCCTATAGCGTACTTACGAAACTCAACAAACTTACTACCAAACAAACCGACATAACCAGACATAACCAAAATACCGACGGCTAGTCCAATTGCAGTACCGCGTGTACCAGTTCCAATTAGAACAAAAGTGAACATGGCTGCCAAAATACCGTAGATGATTTTATGCAGCTTGTTTTTTGATTCCACAAACAGCCAAAAGGCAATGAAGATGTGGAAAAGCATATACACTGCCATGTACGCCGCATTACCAAGCGTACTATCGATACGACCATTCCCAGCCGCGAGTCCACTGTATTGCGCCAAACCATAGAGCGCCACGAGGAACGATACTCCGAGCGATGTATGAAGGATCCTCCCCCAGTCTTCTTTTGTCTTTAGAATTGAACCGAGCACCACCATGTATAAGAAGGTATGAACCAAGGAGACATAGCCGTCCATCCGCTCGTAATTACTCCAGAAGCTCGAGATGCGATGTTCACCGAGTAAGTTGGCGAAAAACATCACGATCAGGAGCCCACTAAAACTAACAAAAATCCACGAGAACCGTGGTCGATACCTGACATCATAAAGCGCTAAGAGCACCCAAGCTGCGACGGTAATGTCGACCAAGATACGGAACCAGAAGTTCTTGCCAGTGATATAGGGGAAGAAGTAACCGTCGGCTACATAGAGAGTGAGTAATGGTACTGCGAAAAGGCCGCCTAGTACTATCGTCCGTAATATGTCTTTCATATTGGAGAAACTATACCACGCCAAAAGACCTCAAAATCCTAGACGCAGAAAGCTATCTGAGGTGGAATTTAAAATATAACCGTCTACAACATGCTTATTAATCTGCTATACTTCTGCGTATTATGGCTACCAAAGATCCTACTTATCTTTTTTCAAAAGTTAAAAAAGCACGAATTTTTAATAATATCCGATCCCTTTATCAACTTGATAAAAAAACGGTGCTCGACGTAGGCTGTTCTGAAGGTCACTACCTTGCCTGCTTTGGGCCTGGCAGCCTGGGCCTCACTATCATTGATGAACACGTGGAGCTCGGTCGAGCACATGGCCTTGAGATTAGGAACCAAAATGTCGAAGATCCAAATTTCTCGTTGGACCGAAAATTTGACGCCGTCTGGGCCAACAACTTCTTTGAACACATGGAATCACCGCACTTATTTCTAGTTCGTATGAAGCAATGTTTAAAGCCAGACGGCCTCCTTATTCTCGGCGTACCAGTATTACCCTACCTCCCTTTCCTTACCCGTTTCAAAAAATTCCGCGGGGCCTACGCCGTCTCACATATAAACTTTTTCTATCGTAAGAGCCTCATTGAGACGGTTCGTTACGCAGGCTGGGATGTACACGAAGCTCGTCTCTTCTATTTTAAAAATCCTTTTCTTGATTACTGTATGAATCTCATCGCTCCACACATATATGTAGTGGCCTCCCCCAAGGAGAACTTTAAATACGCAGAAAAGCGACTCAAATCCCTAAGAGGCTACTCGACCTATACTGAGGACTCAGAGGTCACTTCCCAACCCTAAACAAGGGACAACCTCAGTGGAGCCTCGTCACCATAGCTGCATTTACTGAAATTAACATAACTCAAACCTATTAAGCTGAGTTTAATATGGGATAATTTACGTGATGGACATTATTTTAGATAAACTCACCAGGTTGTTCAGAACTGACATCCGCTACATTGTGCGAGGTGGTTTCTGGCTCACTACCTCAAAAGTATTGTCGACCTTAGCGTTTTTTATTTCTTCTGTCGCGTTTGCCAACTTACTCCCCGCTGAAACATACGGAACCTTTCAATATGTGCTCTCAATTATGAGTCTCTTGGCTATACCGACACTCTACGGTATTGAAGCATCACTTACTCGATCAATCGCTAGAGGTAACTATGGTGACATTGACTTGGCACTTCGCACTCGCTTAAAGTGGGGTGTTATTGGCGGTATCGGCAGCCTTGGTGTAGCTATATATTACTACTACATGGGTAACACCACCCTATGTCTCGCATTCCTTATCGTAGCTATGTTTGTACCATTTATGGACTCTTTTCATATCTACACCTCTGTTTTGAGTGGAAAAAAGAAATTTAATCTTCTAGCTCGCGACGAAGTCGCCACCCGCATGTCGGTTGCATTTCTGCTAGCCGGCCTGGTGTTTTTTACCGACAATGTATTGTACGTACTGTTTGCATTTTTTTTCTCTACTACCTTACTCCGCTTCCTATTTTTACGCCACGTCTTTCGCACTGAACCACGCAATGAATTATCAGATCCTAAAATGATTACCTACGGCAAGCATCTCACCGCGCTCGGAATCTTTAGTAGAGTTTCGACTCAAATGGATAAAATTTTAGTTTTTCATTACTCCGGAAGTGCAATGCTGGCCGCCTTCTTCTTGTCATTCGCTCCAATGAAATCGATACAGGGTATTTTCAACGGGCTCACGGTCCTGGCCATGCCTAAATTTTCAAACAATTCTCTGGCGGTACTTAGGAAGACCCTGCCCCACAAACTCTTTCGTCTCTATATAATAATTATACCAATCGTAGTCGCTTACGAATTCTCTGCCCATTTTTTCTTCAGCTTACTCTTCCCTCTTTATCCAGAATCCATTTTTATGTCGCAGTTAATTTTTTTGCAACTTTTGTTCTATCCCATTTCTTTACTGGGTACAAGCATAACTGCCCACGAGGAAAAAAAGAAACTATACATAAACTCGAGCGTTTACAGTATATTGCGTGTAGCATTACTACTCTTGCTTGTACCAACCTACGGTGCCATCGGTGCGGTTGCAGCAATAATGATTACCTTGGTTACAAATAATCTCCTTCTTATTTACTTGTTTTTTAAGCCTTCCGATCAACTGCTGCGAGTACGCGGGTGATTTTTTGGTCTATATAGACTGCTACTTTTTCAGCTTCCTCTTTATCAGTCACGAACCCGTACGGAGGAGCAAAATTTAAAGTGTTGCCTCTTCCAGCGGTCGTGATTACCGTATAAACAAACCAGTACCACTCAGGAAGTCTATTTTCATACAGCTTCATTCCTTCAGTCAGAGCGCTTTTGATAATATCGGCAAGCTTTGATATATCAGTAACTTTATAAATCAAACTAGATCTGCCATAAAATGCTACATCTTCTATACAAAGAACCGGCCGCTTAGAAAGGAGGGCTTCCCAGCCAGCTGTACCTTCAATAGTGACAACCAACTTACTCTGTTCAATCAGAAACTGACTGGACACCCAGGGCTTCACTACCTTAATATTTGGCTCCTTAGCAATAAGTCTTAGTTCCGAAAAATTTAAATCCCCAGGATTATGTGGATGTTCTTTTACATAGAGGGTGTACCCAAAAGGCAAGGCGCGGGCGACTTTAATTATTAATTCTGGCTCACGCCTTGCCCACTGTGGTACATGGACTAGATAGCTTGTTTCTAATCCTGAGTAGGTGGGAAAATAAACAATCTGATCCTTCTCATCGATATCAGCGTACTTAAACAAACGCCGAGTCACATAATTCCAAAGTAGTTGCTTCTCCTTACGCATTCTGCCAAAGCGAAGGGCAGCGACATAAATGGGATCATACCTAAATGACTGCTTGGTATCGTGCCACCACAAACCTGAGTATTGTTTAAAGGAAGCAAATATCGATTCTGGAACATACCGCATAATCATCTTCTTATCACTCTTAGGTAAACGACTGGCCACAAATACCTCCACCTCCTCTCTTTGTGAGGAGGACAAGAAGGACATTCCTTTTTTTACTGCCTCGTCGAGTTCGCTCCAGATATCTAGCTCGCCCACATCCGACAGCAAGCACAGACCATCTCCTGGTCCGTACATCAATCTTCCGCAAGGTATTCCCTGTTGTTTAGCAACATAAAAGGCTGACCTTGTTAGAAACATGGCCGATTCGCGTAAAATGAAGTAATCTACTTTTTCTTTAGATAAAAGATCCTCCCAGTATTTGAAGGAACGAGCTATCACTTCTTTTCTTGCCTTAATATCATTGGGGTACAGGTCTAACAAGTGCACATCTGACAAGGCTGCTTTATCTAACAATTCCAGGCCGTATGTTTTCTCTAAACGTGCATATTCTTCTGGAGTCACCGTCTCACCAGAAAAAATTTCATCCGTGGCATAAAGGGAAACAAACCTGGACTCTTGATATTCTTTGTGGGCGGTTCTAGTCTTACAGACAAAAAACGACTGGTATCCTTTATCAGATAGTTCTTTTGCTACCGATTTAAAAAGTGGATATTCTGACGCATGTTGAACCCAACAAATCCTTTTTCCTACTGGTTCAGGCATAATATCTACTTGGTAGTACTCTTATACAGCACGAGCTATAAGCAGCATATTAGAAGACAACAAATTGTCTTGCAAAAATTGTTGGAATGGCTGACCTAGTCTTTCCCAGTCATAAACCAATACTCTCTTCAGGAAAGGATTATCTTCGAGCGAAAACGAACCATCGATTACTTTATTGCGCACCAACTCCGCATCAAGTTTACCTGGGGTTAAAGCTGACACGACTTCAAAACCTGATTTCTTCATTAAATCTCCTAGAGATTCGGGATTCAGATA
The DNA here is from genome assembly GCA_038061715.1 of Patescibacteria group bacterium. Taxonomy (GTDB): domain Bacteria; phylum Patescibacteriota; class Minisyncoccia; order Phycocordibacterales; family UBA918; genus OLB19. The sequence continues at coordinate 30,130 of JBBTYP010000012.1, read as the reverse complement.
ATTTAGGTGCTCGTGATCAACCGTGTCGCTTACAGTACCCATTGTAAGCACGTCGAATCCCTCGCCATTAGGACAGGTAATAATCAATAGACCGCCTACCTTGACTATTTTTCTACAACTGGCAATAAAGTCTTTGGGAGAAAAAAGATGTTCAATCACTTCAAAATTCACAATTACATCAAACCGTTCCTCCTCTTTGAATTCTACTTGCTCTATCGGTAGTTCGATTACTTCAATCCCCCGACTTCTACATGTACTGGCCAAGTCTGCTCCAGGTTCAATCGCTACTATTTTTGAAAAAACTTTACGAGATATCATCTCTTCACAAAATGTCCCAAACCCAGCCCCCACCTCTAAGAGAGAGCTGGCTTGCGGGGCATAGGTTTTACACAATTCAATAACGAGATCAACTCGCGGAGCGAATATTTTTTCTCTACGCTTAGCTTCAGAAGCTGGGAATATTACCTCGTTCCAGTAAGCGTAGTTCACTGAACTAGCATAAAAGTTCTCTAACAGTTCAGCTGTAGGTCTCGGATTGGTGTAAAAAGTTCTACACTCATTACAAGTCACATACTTAAAGCCCTTTTTCTCAAAGCGCGGTGTGCAATTATGTTTATCACAACCAGGACATGTGACATCTACAAACTCATCTTTATGAGCAATAAGAAAATCTATATCTTTCTGGATCGCTACTTTTTGACCCTCGATTAAATCTTGAGGCCTAATATCATTTACACTAACCTTATCTTGATTTGACATACTAATTATTTTGCTCGGATATATTTAGACCACGCGTCTTTTGGCAAATGCACCTTTCCATAACTGCTTGGTTCACCCCAAAGATTATCTTTAAACCACTCACCATTCTCTATCCACCACACTCGAGAATCTCTAAACGTATCTGCAGTAGTAAAAAATTCTTCTTCCTTCATTCCTGTCATATCCATAAAATACTCAAACGACTTCCTGGGAATAACATGGTCGTACTTACGAACCAATCCTATTCCTTCTTCCCTATCCATATTGCCCAAGCGAATGTCCTTCGAGGTATGGTCGGTACAACGACCATAACCAAATTTAACAAACTTGAGATAATCCTTAATGCCATTCTCGTGTATATCGTCAACATTTGATGTAAGCCGATAGGTCCTTTCAAAAGGTTCGGGATTGGGCTTAAAACCAAACTTTATACTCATGTCTTCAGCATTTTTATTACCATCCCAATAAACATAAAGACCCATGAATACCCCACGCACCCCCACTTTGGCAATTTCTTCGTCAGAAGGATATTGTGCCCATAACAAATCCTGCTCTGTCAAACCTTCTAGTCCCACAAAATCATACCAATCGTAACCCCGCAGAGCATGTTCTTTACGATGTCTGGCGGTAAATTCGGGACGATCTTCAAAATTGAACTGTCCGGCCAAATCGACAAAACCATGTTCTCCATAAATAACCAGCGGGATATTGAGCTTGACCGCCACTTGAAACGGCGTCGTGTTCATACCATTATGAAAATGCCAGCTCATATCACCCGTCTTCTTAAAACCAGCCCGGTTCATTTTCTGGATGGTTTTGTAGCTGGGAGTAAAAACATAGTGATCGACACCAAACACCTTACCAATATTTTTTAGATTTTCTTCTCCAGTCTTGGTGTAGTTGTGGGTGTAGTAGGTAACCAAAAGTGGGTTCAACCCCATCTTTTCTTTTACATACCAGACTTGATAATGACTATCTTTTCCGCCACTAACTGGAATGATGCAATCGTAATTTTTACCATCTTTGTTTTTGTAAGAAAGCAGTAATTCTTGAAATTCTCTTTCCCGTCCAGCCCAGTCTAACTTCAACTTCTCCTCATTAACGATACAGCCACTACACACCCCTTCATCTGACATGGTGAGATTCACTGCAATTATAGGGTACGTGCACTTAGAACAGTATTTCATCAAAAAGTCTTAAAATAAGCCTCTACAATCTAACATGCACACCAACTGAAGACAAATATTCCTTGACTTTTATGACGCTTTGCTCCGTAAAATGAAATATGTTGGCTGCCGCAACAGCACTGGCTCCAGCTTCTAGCCCTTCAACAAAATGCTGGTTGTTTCCTACCCCACCCAGCGCTATCACTGGAATGGAAACTGCTTCGGTAACTTTTTTTATAAGTGTAAGATCATAGCCTTTTGCTCCACCATCCCTGTCTATTGACTGTAACAAAATCTCCCCCGCACCCAACTCTTCAAGTCGACGACACCAAGTAACGGGATTGAGCCCTGTCGCCACCTTCCCGTTCGATATATACACTTCGTGTCTGTTTGTAGTTTCATCAAGCTTAACATCGACCGAAGCCACGATACACTGTGTGCCAAATTTTTCGGCTGCTTCGGTAATAAACTCAGGTCGCTCGAATGCCATTGAATTAATACTTACTTTGTCAGCCCCATTTTTCAGCCTGATTTGTACATCCTCTAGAGTCCTGATCTTTCCCCCTACCGTTAGGGGAATATTACACTGTTTAGCAATGGCCTTAACCACACTGGCAAAATTTTCTGTGTGATAGGCTTCATGTTCCCTTTTTGAGCTGGTCGAGCCAACTGTACTCATTCCTTGGTCAGAGTTATACAGATTATCTCTTGAAATATCTAAATAGATAAGCTCATCTGACTTCCACTCGGTAAATCGCACGACTTGTTCAACTGGGTCACCGGTGGATTGGTGGAAACTAAACGATTTGCTTCGCACCAAAATTCCATCTTTGTATAACAATACTGGGATTAAACGCGGTCTTAACATGACAAAAAATTACGCAAAATCTGCAAACCATCTATGTGACTCTTTTCTGGATGAAACTGGGCTCCAAAGATATTTTCTTTCTGCATCATGGCAACCACCTCACCGCCATAATCGCAATATCCAGCGACCACGCCAATGTCCTTTGGCATAAAGTGATAACTATGAACAAAATAAAAAATTGGTGTATTTTTAAACCCTTTTCCAATACAGTGACCATTCACAACGGTTACGTCATTCCAACCAATATGTGGTAATCGTATATTTTCTTTAGTGTCGTCTATTTTTACGACACTTCCTTCGATAAACCCCAACCCGGCAAACTCACCATTTTCAAAACCAGTAGTGGCAAACAACTGCATGCCTAGACAAATACCGAGGATCTTCTTCTTTTTAACCATCACCTCTTCTGCAATCACTTCAATCAAACCAGAATCTGTAAGTCCATTCATTCCGGCTTCGAAGCTCCCCACTCCTGGTAGGACTAATGTCTCAGCGGTTCTGATGTCATCCGCTTTGTCAGATACCACTGCGTCTACTTGGAGCAGAGCAAAAGCATTTTGAACCGAGGCTAAGTTTCCTACTCCATAGTCGATAATACAAACTTTCATACTCGCTTTCTTATTACTGCAGTATGTAAGTGCCAGCCAACAAATCGTAGATGCCTTGAGCTTCTTTTTCTTCTCTCTTTCTCATACCGTCGCTAGCATAGGCATCATCAATAAGCTTTTTCCACTTAGTGTTACCTACTTCAAGCAAGACAGCTTCAGCGGCAATGAAAGTAACACTTTTCTCTTCGAAAAAACTCTTAAGAAAATCGGTAATCCCGACCATAGTATCGACCCTCATAATATGCCATTGATTAGTCAAAACTCTGATATCTTGCCAGTTATTAGCTACTGCCATTTGCTTAAGTGTGCACAATTGCTGATATGAATTTGATGATGCTTCATCAAGTAATATCGCTTCGATTGGTACGCCAAGCTCTTGTAGCTCACCAGCAATTACAGTCGCTACGGTCGGTGCGGTTGGATGGTCTTTAAGCTGACCCTTACTACCTGAAGGTACCAACAAAGTATTGCCAGGATTAGCTTTGTATAAAATAGCAGCTGCCTCTACCCTGAGGCGGTCGCCCAAAGCACCGAAGGCGTCACCGGCTTCAGTGAAATTGGTGGTTCTCCAGACACCGTCATCTTCAAGAATTCCACCCCCTAAGATAAATACTACTTGTTCTCTTTTCATGGACGGAGCTGTCGCGCTAGCATAAAAGCCTCTGCTGCTTGATAGCCTACTTCGGCTCCTCGCTTCTTGGCTAAAGCTGTAATCGCTTCATAAGACCGAGCATGCGGCCAAGGTCGCATCTCTTTATCATAATGCTTTAGTAAAGCCAGTTTATTTTCCAACTCAGCTTCAATATTTACAAATACATTAGGCAAAAAAGCATACTCGGCCCGAGGAAACTGCCATTCAGTAGAAGATACTGTTTCAAACATCAAAATATCTTCTACCTGATTACCGGGCATCGGGCGGCCAGCCGTTAACACCGCTTGAGCGGTTAGCCTGTGGTCAACATTTAAGTCTCCTAAATGATGGGTATAAATAGTATCTGGCTTAACTTCATCTGCCACTCTCTCCACTACTTTGGTAAGTGATAAAAGCGAATGAGTATCAAATTCATTATCTTTGAATCTATCCATAATTAATGTAGCGCCCAATTCGCTAGCGACCGCCTGTGCCATCACTTGCCTGCCTGGAACATCTGCCCCCACCTCACGCGACTCTTCTCCATCGCCCAGAATAAGAATGGTAAGTGAATCACCATTATTACGGTGCTTTAAAAGCGTACCGCCTAATCCCAATAGCTCATCATCAGGATGGGCTACAGCAACAAGAATACGACGAGGAATGTTTGACATAATTATTTCTTAGACGACTCAGTAATAGTAACCTTAGCATGCAACTCACCTTTGACAAGTTTGGCTTCAGTAAATTCAAACTTCTTATTCTCTAGCTCCAAAAAAGCCTTAGGGTAGGAGTCGGCATCGAGCATCCTAATCAAATCGTACAATTCAGCTTGAGTTTCACTACCATTAATCCGACTCATTTCTGGTGTACGCCGTTTAAACACTACCGCTTCACCCTGCTGTTTTTTAGGTACCGGTTCTTTCTTCACAATAGTTGGTATAACTTCAGAAAATACTATATCTGAAATACGCTCAAATACTTCTTGCGCAGAACCAGTAAGTGAAACGGGTCGCTTGCTATAAATATCTCCTGTATCGATACCGGCATCAATCCTAATAGCAGAAATTTTAGTTTTTTTATGACCAAGGGCTATTAGATTTTGAATCGGACTGCCGCCCCGACCATATGGCAGGTCGGTCTCATGAATTGTCACACATTCAAATTCGTTCCAAATTTCTTTTGGAATAATCCACGACCAATGCGGAAAAAATACGTAACGAGGATTAATCTTTCTCAACCGAGCGACTGTCAGATCTTCCTTTTTGGTAATTAAGTGAAAATTTTTATTCTTACCAAAGTATGTCTGGTAGTTGGTGATATTCCAAGGCTTAACAGTAGCGATAACATATGACCGATTTTTTCTAGACATACAACTACTAGGTTATCTCTTTTTCAAATACCACACCTTTAGCGGTGAGTACTCGCCAAAAGACGGCATAGTAGCCGCTACTTTGTTAATTTTTGAGAAGTAGTCTGGCTTACTTGGATCTGTAGCCGCTAAAGCGTTGAAGATTCTAGAAGCAATATAATATGTACTAGCAAACGGATCAATTTCAATCACTTCAAAATACTTTCTCATCACTGGCTCAAGTTTGGTTTCATCCAGATAAATATTGTGCCAATGATTCTTCATAATCGGTAACTTAGCCAGTTTCCGAAGATTGTTTATATTTGTAAAACCCTGCATCGTCCCCTCACAAATAATGGCCCGTCCACCTTTTTTCAGAAGACGGTGAATTTCTTTAATACTAGCTTTCTGATCTTCTAGGGTAACTAGATTCACAATACAGCGATCAGTTGTCACAATGTCATAAGTGCCATCTTTAGCGGTGACTTTTAAAGCATCACCCTCAGCAAAGCTAACTTTTCCTTTTAACTTCTTAATTGCTTTCTTTTTTGCTGCCTCAGCATACTTAACCATCTCTGGTGAAAAATCGATACCATGAAACTCATGCGACCTTGCCTTGGCATATTCAAGCGTGGAAAAACCATTACCACAGCCGATATCCAGCACCTTGAGAGTTTTCTTGCCTTCGGGAATTCGTTTGAGTATCGCGGCTATCTCCAAATCTCGCAAAATTCGGTCGTGAGTAGTGGCCAGCGGGCTATCCTTCTTCGCGCGGGCCGCCTCATTCCACATCTCTTGCACTTCAGCAATATCTTCTTCTCTGGTGTTCACTTTTTTCTTCATAGAATGTATTAGGCAATAACTTGGCTATTCTAGCACAATAAAAGGAGGTTGACCGAATGAAAAAGCCCTTTTCAAAAACCCTAATTTAAGCAATATGCTCCCAATTAAGCGGGGTCCCTCTTTCTATATCTGTTGCTGCAGTTTTACCTAATACTTCAAAATAATGCCTTGGCTCCAACCCACCCTCAGGCCTAATTGACCGCACGTTTGCAGCAGTAAGCTCCTCCCCCGTCTTAATATCCTCAGTCACAAATAGTGACCGTCGCCAGCGTCGGTTATATTGCTCCAGATCACTTGTTGGCCCATACGTAGGAGTACCCACCCAAGAACCGTCTGGATCCATTTCTTTAAGTTTAATTACTCTTTCTGCTTCATCAAACGCCTCTACTTCCCTAATTTTTTGAACCATTACAGCAAATTCTTCTCCGTCCACGGAAAATCGTTGATCGTAACTTTCGTCGTCCTTACTCGCAATAATATGCTTTTCCAACACTGTCGCGCCCGACAACACAGCCATAGCCGGAGTATCTACTCCGCCGTTATTATCAGAAAATCCGACAACCGTATCGAACCGATTTCTTATGTCGGAAATTGTAGAAAGGTTTACTCCATTCGTGGTTGGTCCTTCTGCATACTCTGTAACACAATACAATATGATAATGTCTGTAGTACCGTTATCACGCAATACCATGACTGATCGCTCTAATTCTTCCAAGGTTGCGTATCCATTTGAAATAATCACCGGCTTTTTAGTTTTTGCTATGGCAATCAGCAAAGTATCATCTGTAAGCTCATAGGAGGCCACTTTATAACAAGGCGGATTGAGCTCAGTCTCAAGAAAATCCACTGCCGCTGGATCAAACGGGGTTGAGAAAAGTTCGATACCAAGAGAATGTGCAAGTGTCTGCAAATCCTTTTGCCATTCCCATGGTGTATATGCTTCTTCATATAGAGCATACAAGGTCTTACCTTGCCAAGATTCAGGATTATCTTTATTACCTACGCGAAAAGGCGGTTTGTCACAATCAATTGTCATCGTGTCGGCGGTATAAGTCTGCAACTTCACCGCATCAGCCCCAGCTGCTGCTGCCGCCCGCACGATATCAGCCGCCTTATCGTAACTACCCATATGATTACAAGAAACTTCAGCAATAATATAAGTCGGACAGCCAGCTCCAACCTTACTATTACCAATTGTGATTATTTTTTTGTTATTCATTTTAATTATTTAGTTTCTTCGACCTCTCGATCCGCAGCCTTAGCCCAATCCGATGGGTTATCAATATCTACGTTCTCATCTTCATCATGGATGACAAATTCCATGTTGTTGTCATCGACAGCTTTATTTTGTTCCATCCAGACATCTCGCCTAGAAAAGTAGATGGCCCCATCTTCTTTATACAGCGGTTTATAATACTGACGATTAACCCGCTCTTTGGGATGCAAAATAGTGTACTTACTTTTCTCTTCGTTAAGGCTCCAAAAGCGCCCCCAATCCTCCACTACACTAATCACCGAGTTACAGTCTGTCATCTCAAACTTTTCGAGCGCCTGTTCGACTCTTTCCTTCTTTAAAAAAGGTGCGGTCGGGAAAAAGACCAATACGATGTCAGGACGATAACCTTCCTCTTTTTCTAAATATTCAACACAGTGACGGATTACTGGCAAGGTCGGAGTCACATCATCCGCTAATTCCGCTGGCCGCTTAAATGGTACCTCCGCTCCATATCGCTTGGCAATTTCTGTAATCTCATCATCATCAGTTGATACGATCACCCGATCAATTGCCACTACCGACTTCGCCAAGTCAATCGGCCAAGCAATCAGTGGCTTACCGTGTAGCGGCAACACGTTCTTACGGGGAATAGATTTAGAACCACCCCGGGCAATAATAATCGCCACAATCTTTTCGCCTTTTTTATTCATATCGGTTTGATTATACCTTTACAGATATTGATTGACAAAATTTATATCTGATGTATTGTTTGTTTTAGAAATCAACTGTTTCATTGAAAGGTACTCCGATGTGGGAACTCCTCGCCGCTCGCACCGTGACTTGGGCTTCAGTCCAATACATCTCAAAATTGAACCTGGCGAAGCAAGCCAGTCTCATTCCCTTGCGCCAGCTTGTGTCTTTTTCTGCCGCGCTTTTGATAGCTTTTTTTACCAGTTTCTGGCTATTTGGAGGTCTACCGACGCACTTCCCTCTACTGGTTATGGTATTAGGTATGGTAAATGGTCTGGCTTCTTATATGTCCTTTCGAGCGACTACTATTAGTCAAAGTGCTATGGTCTTCTCGTACCTCATCGACGACATTGTCGCTATCACACTCTCCATGATATTTCTTAGGGAGTACCAGATGGTGGGTTGGCCGACGCTGGCCGGAGCACTGATTTGCATCCTCGCCACCATTCTTTTTGCTTATAACAACAAACAAAAGCACCAGGACAAAGCGAATGCTCCGACCAAAATCTCCACCCTATTCTATCTACTGTCCTTTGGGGCGCTGGGAATTTGGGGTGCAGTGCACTTCATGATGCGTCATGTCGGTTTCGAACAAGGTGTGACTTGGGAAGAATTTGTGTTGCCGTGGTATGGTGGCACTTTCATTACCGCCCTTATCATTTTCCTGTTGGTTGCCAGGAAGCAAAGACTCAACCGCGAAGAGATCCAAGAAGTATTTGCAATGCGGAACATATTCTGGACACTACTGATTGCTGTCCCGACTTTCCTCAACATCGTGTTCACCTTTTGGACTTTTGCATCTACGCCTATGGTAATAGCCAAGCCGATCTTTTCGCTCTTTCAAGTAATTACTGTGATTTTGTTGGGTGCCTTCGTCTTTGGCGAACGCAGACAGCAAAACTTCAACATGACAGATTGGTGTGCCTTCGGTCTTTCAGCTATTGGCGTCATCACTCTTACACTCGACACCTAACTATCCTCCTTCTCGGCAGCCCCCCAGCTGCCGAGTTTTTTATAATAAAAGTGTCGCCGAGATTAGTCGGCGACACAGCATTCATCATCTATCTTTTACTCTGATTTTCGAAGTGAGTTACCAAACATTAGCACTGCGGCTAATGTAATGACCACACCAATTGTCTGGTCCCACCCCAACGAACGGTCGAGCAGAAAATACGACGCGGTCATGATACTCGGAGTCACTCCCAGCACCAATACACCAACCGCCACACTCCCTAGATACTCAAAGGCGACAAACGAGCTGTAGAAATTAAGCATACCGGTAGTAATTGCAAATAGTACCAGTAAGAATAACCACATCCCAAGAGAAAAAGAACCAGCTCCAACATTCAAACTCTCAAGAAAAAAAGCCGGTATTCCGACCAGAACTAAGCCTGCGCTCATCCAGAAGGCCTTATTCCAATTTTCCTGCTTGGCTTCACCGGCAAATTGAATCACCAAGCCATTAGTCAACATGGCGCCTAAGCTCCAGAATAAACCAAGAAGATTAAAAGTTACTCCTTGAAAAATCCTGAGAGTAATCGCTGTGCCCAGCAGAGCGACCAAAAACGCAACGATGGTTGATAAGCCGACATTGCCTCCTCTACACACCAATAGTCCCAAGGGGACGATTACAGCCAGATCAAGGAAAAGTGCGCTGAAATTTGCTCCCCAAGCTTCGATAGCTTGAAATAGACAAACCGTTGCTAAAGCAAAACTGGCTACAACCTTAATGGTATTAAAATCAGGCTTAGAAACCAACCCGGGACGCACGAGCGCCCACGAACCAATTACTACAAAGCCCGACAGTCCGCGTAACCAAGAAGCATACAGCGGCGGAACCGTGAGGAGCTCAGAGAGCGGCATCATGGCCATGGTCAGCCAGATACCAAAGACACCGAGCAGGCCTTTAATTGTTTTCATGACGAAACCCCCGAAATTTGAAGTTGAGAGGACAGATTTTCTGTTTACTTTATAACATATAATTTAATATAAATCAATAGCATAATTATAGAGCGTTTGACAGTTACCATCTTATAGTTCATAATGAAAAAAGACTTGAACGGATCAAGGAGGGTCAAATGTCAGCTGTCGAATCACTCTACCGGTCCATCCTGGACACCATGGTAGGCAGTCATCCTGCCGATGCCGTATTAGACGATACGGCTTTCATCATTTTCCCTGGCGGTGGTGGTCAAGATTGGCGCCTCTACCAAGCACCGTGGGAGTTTTATGCCAGACGTATCATCTGCGCTGGCACGCGCGATGATCCGAAGTACAACTTCGACGAAGTGGCGCAGTTCTTGAAGCGCGACACTGCCGAACCAGTCGAAGTCCGCTTCCAGGGCTATGCCGCTCACAGTAAGGCTCAAACTGACTGGTTGACTATGGAGCTGCAAGCTTCGCCGTACATCAAACGATTGATCTTGAGCACGGCTCGGTACCATCTGCCGCGTTGCGCGCTGACGTTTATCAAGTCGTGGCTGGCGGCTGGCAATTCGCCGCTTCCACTCTTGCTGGTACCCACCGATGGCGAGCGTGGTAATGACGACGCGACCAGTCAAACCGCTGAGGAAGAACTGGAGCGTATCGTTCTCTACCAAGAGAAGGGCGATGTTGCAACCGCCGAAGAATACGAGCGGTTTGTCGGTCGGTTCAGATAGATCAAAATAGTTCCCCATCCCACCTGGCTGGCGCCCCCTTCGGCGCCAGCTTTTTTATATCTCCAAAAAGACTGTGATACCATCATTATATAAATTCATATAAATCTGTTATGCCAAGCTGGTCTGAAAAACTATCCTTTCTTAAAAAGCACGAAGATGAGGTTTTGCCACTTGTCTCTGACGAGGAGACGAAAGATGCTTTGACCTCTTTGGATGTTACGGAATCCCAGATTGAAGACACTTTAGAACAATACGAAACAAAAGTTTTTAATTTTGAAAATGAGAATGTTACTGACGGAGTTCGAATTATGCTTGAAGCATCACAGCCCGCTTCTCGCACGGCGGTGGAGCAACTGCTTGCTACACTGTCACACGATGATCAGTGTAAAGCTATTACACTGCTTACAGACAACATCGCGGGCAGTACTTTTGCAGAATCTCACCCAGAATTCTCACCCGAACGTACAGAGGACGATTTGTTACTTAGTGATATAACCGACACTCCTGATACTTGTCTGGTTTTTGCTGAAGAGCCCAAGAATAGTCCAGCCCCACTACTTCTCCATAGCGCCAAGAGTATATTTGGAGCAAAAAAGTTGTACGTCTATATATCTGATCAACATGTCGATGCCCGCTTAGCATCAATATTTAATAAAGATAAACGTGAGACGATGGATGACATTGATGCGTTTTTGGTATCAGACGATAAAACTAAAGTAGAGGTAGCATTGACATTAAATATCCCCCCAGAAAATATTTTAGTTGTTGGGGACCCGGCAATCGATAAGATTTATCAAGAGGACAAGGAACAATTCCGATCAGAAGGAAGGCGGCTGTTAGGTTTGCCTGAAGGCACTACCGCCTTGTTGTACTCTGGCTTCCCTAGCGCGGACTATAAACACCTCATGGACAATCCGGAGCTTAATCTCCAAACTTTTTCTAAAACCCTTGAAGGAATGCGTCTGACCGCCCAAGAATCCACCGACAGACTCTTCGCTCTGGTCGTCCGTGCTCATCCTAGAGATAGTCAAAAAGAAAAACTTATGGGACTTTTGTCTGAGCCAGTCCCTCCAAATTTAAGACTCATCGATGGTGGTTCTGTGGTATATCAGCATGCCATCTACGCAACCGACGGGATTATCTGCATGGCCTCTAGTACTGAGCACTACATGGGTAAGTATCGCGGTCGGAAAGTCTTTATCGTCGCTTATGATGGCGAGGCTGGTAGTTCTCTTCAGCACTGCCATTGCGATCCACTC
>JBBTYP010000012.1:0-18009 GCA_038061715.1 Patescibacteria group bacterium | reverse complement strand
AGCGGAGATGTCACACGTGCCCAGTATGGAGAAGATATTCAATCCCTTACTGACGGCGGATACGTCCAAGTGCTTGATACACCCAAGACCCTAGCGGAACAAGCTCCAACGCTACAAATCTTTTCACCAGCCGAGCTCCCCCAAGGAAAGTCTAGTACCGAAGCTATCGTTGAAATTATCCTTACTAAATAACCTCAGTCTTTTGAGAGAAATACAACTCCACCTTATCAACAATTAAATCGATGTCTTCTCTAGTTAAATGAACATGACACGGGAGTGTGATTGAAGTTTTATCGTAAATATCCATTTGCTCTAAAGACACAGATTCGTAACCATGTGAGCGGTAATACGGATGTGAATATACTGCGGGGTAATGGAAGTTGGCTCCTACCCCATTTTCAATCAGGTGTCTGTACAGCGGGATTCTATCGGCTGGATCTTTTACTCTTATTACATAAATATGCCAACCGCTTTCAACGCTTGTTAGTGGCCGCACGATGTGCGCGCAAGTCGCTAATGATTCCTCATACCAAGTTGCCACTTCTCGCCTTTTTTCGATAAATACTGGTAGCTTGGTGAGCTGAGAAGTTCCTAAGGCCGCCAGGACATCGGGCAAACGATAATTAAAACCTAATTCAGTCATAACATTAAAACCCGCCGCGTCTTTCTGGACTCCATGACTACGAAAGAGTCGGGCTCGTTCGTAAAGTGCTTTATCGCTAGTTAAGACTGCTCCTCCTTCGGCGGTAGTAATTGGTTTTACGGGGTGAAAGCTTATGGTTGTTAAATCGGCTTGGGTACCAATTGGCTGCCCCTCATAAGTGGCCCCTAGGGAATGCGCTCCGTCCTCTATCAAAAACAGATTGTGTTTATCAGCAATCTCTCTTAGTATTTTATAAGCGCACGGTCGACCTGCAAAATCTACCGCCACGATGGCTTTAGTGCGCGGTGTAACAAGAGCTTCAATTTTAGTCTCGTCGATGTTGTATGTATCAAGACTAATATCACAAAAAACTGGCACTGCTCCTACTGCCAGCAACATATTGGCAGTGGCTACAAATGTATTGGGAGTAGTAATAACTTCGTCTCCGGCACCTAGTCCAGCGGCCAAGTAGGCAACATGAAGTGCCGCGGTACCAGAGCTTACTGCCACCACATACGGAGCGCCGGTGGCGACTGACAGAGCTTCTTCGAAAGCCGCTACGGCTGGCCCTTGAGTAAGGAAGTCAGATTGAAGTACCCCTGTTACGGCCGCAATATCGTCGTTATCGATTTTTTGCTTGCCGTAGGGAATCATAAAATGATATGATTTTCGATTAATGCCACCAAGTCTTCTCCACTAAGCCAGGCTTCGTTGGTATCACTAGTGAATTCATAGTAATCATCAAGTGACTGACCTAGCTCTTTGTACTTACTATGGTCTTTACCAACAAATGTAAACTCAGGTAAAGTAACAAAATAATTACCCAAGTCATACCCTCGTCTCGCTTCCTGTGAAGTTAATAGAATTTCGTGTAATTTCTCTCCTGGCCGAATGCCGATAATATTTTGGGTTGCTTGTGGTGTAAGAGCATCAAACATGGCTTTTACCGTCATGCTCGGCACTCGGGGAACGTACAATTCACCTCCTTCCATGTTTGATAGTGCAAAAAGTACCAGCTCGAAGGTTTGTGGCAAAGTAATCCAAAACCGACTCATCTCAGGGTGTGTAATAGAAACCTCCTTTGCGTCACGATTACGCAATATGTACTCAATGATACTGCCCCGGCTCCCTATCACATTCCCATAACGCACCGCCGAAATCCTAGTACTATCGGAGTAGGCGTTACTGGCAATAAACAGTTTTTCGGCACACAGCTTAGTTGCTCCATAGAGATTTACTGGCTGAGCCGCTTTATCGGTCGAAATAAGTAGCAGCTTTTCTACTCCTTGGTCGATTGCTGCCTCGACCACGTTTTGTGAGCCACCGATGTTTGTTTTGATTGCTTCATGGGGGTTGTACTCCATCGCTGGTACTTGCTTAAGAGCAGCGGCATGCACCACAATATCAACCCCTTTAAAAGCTCTTTGTAAACGAGGTAAGTCACGAACATCACCGATAAAGAATCTGACTCGCTCATCAATGAAATGCCTCTGCATTTCAAACTGTTTTAGTTCATCGCGACTAAAGATGATGAGTTTTTTGATATCGTAGGTGTCAAGTAAGAATCGTGCGAAATTCTTTCCAAATGAACCCGTACCGCCAGTAATTAAGACTGTCTTACCTTGAAGCATTTCTGCGTATGTTTCATTGTATTCTGACATAGGCTTATTTCTTAACCCAAAGGAAGAAACGTTTAATTGAGTCGTCGCCCATCTTTACAATGGTGAGTCCGGCGTCGGTAGCCAATTGTTTAGCTTCTGCCTCGGTAAACGACGGGCCATAAAACCAAGAACCTTTAAGTACCTTTCGTCCACCACGAATCTGGATTTTGGCGATTCCGGCTGGTTTCAAAACGCGTTTAACTTCTTTAAAGTTTTCCAAAATAACGGCGCGTGAGGGCATGTGCTGAAACACAATGTAAGAGAAGACTAAATCAAAAGTGTTGTCTTCAAACGGGTAGTGTTCTCCATCGTTAGCAACAAATGAAACATTGGGAATATGCTGGAGGCGCTTTTTTGCTTCTTCGACCATTTTTTCAGAAATATCAACCCCGTTAGCTTGCTTAAACTCACTGGCAAAAAACTCTGTTAGACGACCCGCACCGCAACCGATATCGAGAACTCGCTTATCAGAAAAATCTCCTAGACTCTCTTTAATAAGGCTGTCTTCTGTAATTAGTTCTCGATAATTCTCCCTCCCCGTCTCCCTGAACTGTGTGTCATCAATCTGCTTTCCTTTTTTGCTGACGATATAATATTTGTGATTCTCGTCTGCCAAGACATCCCATTCTTTCTTAGACACAGCAACCGACTTATCTGGAAGCAGACTACTTACCTTAACCACTAACGAATTGAGTAGATTCTTCATGTCTTATTTGCTGATCACTTAGTTATAATAATTACTACTATTTTGGGAAATTGAACCAAGATATAGTAACATATACCTAGCCACTAACACTAAGGGGTCCTAAAACCAATATCAAGTCATGAAAGCCATTATATTAGCCGCCGGCGAAGCTAGGAGATTACGCCCCCTCACCTTGGAAATTCCCAAATGTCTTCTCCTGGTCGGGGAGAAGACTATTATTGACTATCAAATCGAAAACCTGAAGCTAGCCAACATTCGCGAGGTAGTGGTAGTAACTGGCTTTATGGCCGACAAGCTCGAGCAGCACCTAGCCACCAACCACCCTGATATAGATTGGACCTTCATCCGTAGTACGGAGTATCAAAAGACCTACCCCGCACATGGCCTTTGGTTAGCTAAAGCCTGGCTTGAGGAAACTGTGCTTTACCTAAATGCCGACGTGATTTGTCATCCAGAAATAATTAACGGAGTGGTTGCAAGCGAACACGACTCTATTACTGCCATCCAACGTAGTGCCTGGGATGAAGAAGAAGTAAACGTCATTCTAAAAGACGACTCTTCACAAATCGCCGAGATGGGCAAATACATCGCCAAGACCCTCAACGACGGTGAATTCATTGGGGTGACAAAAATTGGTAAGGTTTTTGGTCCTGAACTAATAAAAGTACTAGATATGTACGTAGAATACGAAGAGTTTAAAAAATTTGCGGCCGACGCAATCAATCTCACCATCCAACGCGGTCACACTATGCACGCTCTTGATGTTACTAACTTGCCAGCGATTGAAATTGATACGGCCGAAGACTTAAGTGAAGCTAGCAAAAAGCTGGCTCTCATACTAGAGCCAGCTTAAAGCTATGAAGCGTCTCTTTACCTTTTTTTCTATCTGCCTTTCGCACTTGGTGTACAGACTATCTTTTTTAATGCCTCGCCAAAAGAACTTGGTGATTTGTATCGGCTGGCACACTAGCCAAGAGCGCGAGCTGTTTGCTGATAATGCCAAGTACTTTTTTCTCTATTTGGCCCAACACCAACCTACCGTGCGCACTATCTGGTTATCTCGTGATAATAAGCTCCCTGTTCTTCTAAGAGCCCGTGGTTACGAAGCTTGCAGCATTCACTCGATCAAAGGTATTTGGTATGCCTTGCGCGCCAGGCAGACCTACGTCGATGCTTTTTTAGAGAGAGCTTTTTGGCGCTATACTGGCGGCAGCGACATTGTGCAACTCTGGCATGGTAAAGGAATGAAGAAGACTGGTCATGATAGTGGTTATAGTTTGAAATCGCGCAACCGTTTTCTACAAGCCAATATGTTTGCTCCGCTATCGGCTCTAATCGCCTCTTCACCCTACACCGCGAAATTAATGGCCTCAACCTTTAAGGCTCCTTTAGAGACAATTGTCACTACTGGCCTGCCACGCAACGATGTTCTATTTAATGATATTAAAGATGCCGAGCTTGATTCACACCTTGCCTTACAAGAAAAAATTGCCGCCGCTTTGCATAGTGGTGCTCAAAAGATTTTTCTCTACGCGCCTACTTTTCGCCCCAACGGCAGTAACCCGATTGATACTCTAGATTTGGCCGCTCTAGAACAGGTTCTAGCTAATACAAGCGCTCATCTGTTTGTTTCTCTACATCCTAAATTTGCTCGCAAAGACGCGGTGCAATTATCTTCCTACCATCATATCGAATACGTCGAGGCGGGATTTGATATCTATCCTCAATTAAAAAATATAGACGTACTGATTACTGACTACTCCTCACTATACGTCGACTTCCTCCTCCTAGACCGACCGATAATTTTCTACACCTACGACATTGATACCTACGGAGTGGAAATGGGACTACATGATGACTTCGACACTCTAACTCCCGGCCCCCATCCTAAGACCACAGCCGAACTCTTGTCTGCCCTGGCGGCTAGGGATGACTACCGAGAAAAACGACACGAAGTACAAAGTAAACTATTTACCCACCAAGATGGCGGTGCTTCGAAGCGTGTTTATGAGGCCCTTATCCTGTAGTTGCTTCGATAAACAGCACCTGGTACTTGTGTGACACTTGGGAGATATCATATGAGGCAGCAGTCTCTTTAGCTTCTGCCGCTAGCCTCAACTGTGCGCTGGTGTCGAGACTCGTTAGTTGTTCCATTTTTTCTAGCAGAGACACCACGGTCGGTTCACAAAAGTAGCCGTTGTATCCTTCCCTAATATATACATCTGGCCCAGTCACTTTGGTCGCAATCACTGGCAGTCCCAAGGCCATGGCTTCAATACAGACAATCCCAAAGCCTTCAAATAAAGAAGGTAACACAAAAAAATCGGCGGTTGCCAGAAACGGCGCGACGGGTTTTTTAATTCCAGCCAATAAAACTTTGCTCTCTAAACCTAAAGCTTTTATCTGTGCTTCAAGCTCGCTCCGTTTAGCACCTTCACCAATAATCACTAATTTGTAGTCAGTGTGTTTTTTAACAAACTGCGCAAAAGCCTCAATCAACAGCCCTTGGTTCTTTTGTCTTATGAGTTGTCCGACCGTGATGACAATATGTTCCGTAGCGCCTAACCCTAAACTAGCTCTAGCTTTTAAAACTTCTGATTCAGACACCGACTGTAATTGTTTGAGATCTACACCATTTTGAATCACGACGCACTTCCCGCGTTTGATACCGACTTCCCGGACTAGAAAATCTACCACCCCGGGCGCAACGGCCACGATACGATAGGTGAAGGTAGCCAGAATTCTATCGATGATTCGGTGCAACCATTTTTTATTTGGGTAGGTGTTGTGTTCGACAGTAATAACTTTATAGCCGAAGAAAACTTTGAGGGTACGAACTACTGTATGACTAAAAAAAAGATGCGACCACACCACTTCAGGCTTGATGGTTTTTAAAACACCAAACAGTGCTCGCCAAGATCTTAAATCGTAAAAATTATTAAACGACAGTGAATGTACTTCCACGCAGTCAGGCAGTTCGCTAAAAAAAGTCGACTCATTGGGGGTAGCAAAAAATGTTACTAGGTGGATTTCAAAACGAGTAACATCCAGGCTCTTTAATACATCAAGCACAATCTTCTGCGCTCCTCCAATCCGAAAATCGCTAATAGCAACCAGGAGTTTTATTTTCTTTGGCTTATTAGTACTCATTTTTTAGCCTTAATAACGTACCCCAGGGTATAAAATTCTTTGCTGAAGGTGGGCTTTTTGTAGAGGCGAGCCAAGATAGCGTCACCAGTAAAGGCTAACCAGCTGGCCAAGTGCCGTAAGAAATGGAAATGAAGTAGATTTGATTTCATCTGTACAATGGCACTACACACGCCGGTGCCAATTGGTTCTACCGTCACTTGCGTGAACCCGGCTTCTGAAAATAGCCGGTTTAGTGTCTCGCCGGTAAAGCGCCAATAGTCATGCGGACTGGGATGGACTTGAATCAAAAACGGTACCGCAAAGAGCGCCTGTCCACCTGGTTTTAAAATGCGCTGTGTCTCGTGAATGACATTTTGATAATTAAAAATATGTTCCAAGACATTAATGCACAAAACATGGTCGTACTTTGAAGCCTCAATCGGAAATGGTTGCTCCAGATCAACCGTGATGTCCTTGGTGTCATCGTCCATATTCGCCACTGCCAGTGAAAATTCGCCTTTGAAATTCTTGTAGTAGGCTGATTTGCGTGAACCACCCAGGTCAATCACATCCCCGGATAAAGAAATAGTCGCTAGGTTTTTATATAAAAGATGTCTCCAAGGTGAGCGAGCTGACATAGGCTAGATGTTGATTTGTTTGATTATATCATCGATTGAGGTAGTGGCTGTTTCAAAGTAAAACTCACTCTTAGTTTCTTTAAGAACTGTCACTAGAGTAGCTATATTGGTAGCCATATTGGAGCGCCAGCGCTCTAGACGCTCGCTACCCTGACTGCCTCTATCGTGTGCTTGATCGTAGCGGTCTTTTTCCACTACCCGATCGTTAACACAAATAATTACCGTGCCGCGTGGGCTTAGCTTTATCACTTCTTCTATCTGCTTCCTGGTTAGTAAAATATCGGAGTAAGAGAGAAAACGTTGCAGCAGACCTTCGTCTACTACTGTCGATGTTTCTGCTAGACGGGCTTGGTGAATTTTTTTAAAAGCTACGAATAATAGAGCCGCGTTGTATCTAAGGTGCTTGAGACTTTTGGTGGCGTGATAATTTTTGATAATAAGCACTAGCCAAGCCATGACCGAGCGTGGATATCGTAAAAACAACCCTAGGTATTCAGCTCTAGTTACGCTAGTGGCAGTAATATGTTTTACACCATGACGCTCCTTAAGGAGTCTCCCTAAAGTAGACTTCCCTACGCCAGGAAGTCCAAATAATTCGATGATTATCTTATCGCTTCCTTGCGACATAAAGGTAACTTTCGGTAAGCGGGACAGTCACAAACGGCACGGTGAACTTTCCATTGGTTGCTACATGCCAACTATGCAAGAGTGAAAACAGTACCCTCAGTGGCCAATACTTGGCCTTAAAACGCCAAGTAGCACTAAGAACACTTGTTACCTCAAAACCATGTCGAGTAAACAAGGCCACCATTTCGTCTCTTTGTATCTGACCCTTATGCAGCTCGCGGTTTTGAACTTTCTTCATAGCGACATGTTTCGGATTTTTAGTCACCAGCACAACTTGTCCACCAGCATTAAGCAGCTGACTGAAATTGGCGACGGCTTTTTCTTTATCCTCAAAGTATTCAAAACAACGAATGGCAAAAATGAGATCGTAAGCCGCCGTACTTTGATACTGCAAAAAATCTATCACTTCATATGTGACATTAGTCTGAGACTTTAGTCTCTCCTTAGCCCGCTCTATCATCTCAACCGATTGGTCAACCAAAGTCAGTTCCTTTGCTTTAGGCAGTAGTAAGTCTGTCCAAACACCATCGCCCGGACCAATTTCCAATACTCGTGAAAAAGAAGCTGTCCTAAGAGCCGCCAGCAAAGAACGTCGGGTTTCGGCATAATCTAACTTCGCCTCGGCGCTAGAGAACCAACGCGCTGATTTGTAGTCGGTCGGCAACTGTTTGAGGTACGTATCGTAATATTCTTTGGCGTAGGTGTTTTGCATACGTCTTCTTTTTAATAAGCATTTATAATATTTTTTACTAGCGTATTGATGGTATACCGCTCTGCAATCATCTTTCTTACTTCGGCCGCAGCTACCAGTGACGTTTTGTGTTCTGTGATTATAGCTGATAGAGCCGCAAAATCACCTTGTCTATACAAAAGTTTGGGGGCTAAATCAACGGTTAGGGCCTGGTAAGCTTTATTTGACGACACTACTATACAACCACACAAAGCCGCTTCAAGTAACGCCTTATCGAGACTGTCGGTGGCACCATCGTGGATAAAAATATCAGCCTTATTAAGTTCGGCTGGCAAAGCCTGATTGGAAATTGCTCCCGCCCAGACCACCTCATTTTGTAGATCAAGGGCAAAAGCAAGCTGCCTTAGTTCTGTTTCAGTCTGCTGCTCGTCTTTTGTGAGGGCCGTACCGACAATAGTAAACAAAAAAGGCACTTGCTTCTCCTTAAGTTTGCGACACGCCCTAAGCAAGTTATCGATATTTTTTGAGCCAGCAATTCTCCCAACCGTAACTAATTTTAAAACTGAACTAGGCACTCTTTCTTTAGCGACAAATAGTGTTGGGTCAATCCCTTGTCCCACAATCACTCGTTTAGGGGTATCGATACAAAAACCTTCGGCGGTGGAAGTAAATACAGTGTTGGTAAAAAAGGTAGCCAACTTAAGCGAAAGTGAGACAGTTCCATGGGCATACCACAGACCCACTTTCTTATGAAGCAAACGCCAGATTGGCGCACCTAAAATTACGTAAATTTGATTCATGTGCACGAAGACATGGTCGTAGTCTTTTTTGAGTGACCAGATAAGTTTAAAAAACCTAAACAAGTAGGTCAGTCTCCCCTTACCTTCATCTTTGCCTAGAGAATAGACTTTCACGTTGGCGGGCAGGTTATGCTTGCCCGCCTGCAAACAAATCACCTGCACCTCTTCACAATACTTAGCCAGCTCATCCACCCACCCGTGAAAAAATCCTAGAATAGGATGATTGATATCTATTACCTGTGTGACCACCAGCAATCTCATACTCTTTTTTTGAGGATATAAAAGTGATGGTATTGATTTTCAAATGGTACATACTCGGTTATAACTTCAAAATGACGGGTCAAGATACTAAGGATCCTTTTCGCAGAATAACCCCGCTTCCCCACCTCCCAGTAGTGTTGGCCGTTAAATACGTGCTTTTGTCCGAAGGGTATTTTAATTGCCAGACTAAAACGTTTAATACCTGGTAGCTTAAACTGAAAATCAAAACTTGGAACATTATGCGGCAGACTAATAAAAACGTAGCGTTTAGACACTCTTTCCATTTCTTTTAAAGCGGTTTCAAAATCTTCAAATTTAATGTGTTCCAATACCTGAAAAGCACTTACTAAATCGAAAGATTGATCTGGAAACGGAATGCTCGTAACACTACCCACCACATCGCTGCCAAGATTGCTGTCGATATCCATACTTGTGTACTTGAGATCCGGCCGATGAACTTCCAGCGTCTTCTTCAGAAACAAACTCCCCGGGCCAATATCTAACTGCGAGGTTATATCAGGTCGATCGACAATCTCTTTGAGCTGGTACCAGTAGCTCATCCACCGAAATTTATGGAAATACCCCTTAAAGGAATAATGCTTGGTATCAACTTGTCTTTGATAGTCAGTCATAATAACTTATCGCTTAGCGACAACATCGTACCAAGCGGCAAAAAGATAGTGGTACGATTTTGGACAAATTTTTTCAAGAAAACTGTTTAGCGGATTTGAAAATCCGACGCGGTAAATTTTTTCGATGGGGCCGGGCAGGAAAATAAGGGTCTTAGGCACAATTGTAAAACCGACTGGTATGATATCGAGCTCAGCAAAACCAGAATGGAGCGCTGTCACTTCTCTCTTGCTATAGTAACGCACGGGACCATTTTTAAACGGCTTACCCAAAAGATTTAGAACAATCTGATAAAAGAGACCTTGCAGACCCATAAAAGTAGCCGCCCTTGGGTATGAGGAGTAGACCAAGAGGGTGCCGCCTGGTTTTAAAATGCGCTTGATTTCCTGCATGGATTTATGTACCACATCTTTGTGATTATGTAGAAATACTGCGCATACGACAACCGCATCAGCAGCATTGTCGACAAGTGGCACGGTATGAATATCAGCGTTGAGAAGTAATAGTGGTGTACGCTGCTCTTCGTCACTCCTAATGTACCGCTCTCTAAATAGACTCAGCATCTCTCGTGAGCTGTCCACTGCGATATAGCCACGAAGTGGTAAGTTGGGAAGTAAGTATTGAGCCACTCGCCCATAGCCAGCACCAAAATCAAGCAAAACGTCGGCTGGCTTAAGGTGGCGTTTAATATCGGCAATCTGATCGATCGATTTAATGCGAGCCGCCTCTTCGTCGGGAGCAGAGATAACGGCATGGGTTGCGTTTACAGTGGCATGCGCATCCCAAACCGTCCGTTCTGCAATACCCTTAGCTATATTTATACCGCCTTGTTCAACGGTCTGATTAGGTAAAATGAGAGTCTTTAAATCTACTTCTGTCATAGTGTTCGACATAATACCACATTAGAAAGCCTAGGCTGTAAGCATTGATTATTACTCGATAAACAAAGCCGCCTCAATACTGCGCTGATAAGAATCTCTATATACCTTCGGATTTTGATGAAACCGTCGTTCTATTGCTTCCTTGCCGCCCTCACCAATTACCCTCCGCATGGAGACGTTATTAAGAATCTCACTAATGCGATCAGCAAACATCTGTGTGTCTTCTGGTTCGCAAAGATAAGCTGATACTCCGTCTTCAAAAATATCTTGCCGCTGCGGTGTACCGGCCATGATAATAGGTACTCCAACCGCAGCGGCAGTATAGACCACCTCCTCACTCTCCCCCGCCTTATCTGGAACAATTAGTAACTGAGCTGACTTGAGGTACGGAACATAATCAGTCGCTTTTTTTTCAAAGACAATTTGTTTTTCAATTCCAAGCAGCCTGGCTCGCCTTTCAAACTCAGGCCGAGCTGAACCATCGCCCAAAACAATCAGTCCGACTCGTGGATTCTTGAGTGCGAAACGCGCAGCATCGATAGCTCGATAGAGTGCACTGCTGTGATCAAGCTTACCGACATACAGTATGAAAAAGATAAACGGCTTAAATTTAGCAACTAAATCAATCGCCGTTTTACTACTGATAAGTTTTTGATAATCTTGATACCGAGGTAGAACTGCCAAATCTTCTATACTAAATTTAGTTCCGATTAATGCTCCCAGATCATCAGTAGCTGTCCGAACGCTCTTAAACTTAGGAATCGTAAACCGAGGCAGAAAGCGACGCCAACGATTATGACGGTTTTTCTTCAAAAAAGCTTCGTTACTGTAGTTTTCTAAAATGTGGAGTTGGGTTGGACGATTGTATATTTTACCTAGGGCAGTAGCCGTGATAGCCGACTCAAACGGGTCGCGGGCAATAATTAAGTCTGGTCTGAAACCAGAAGCAAACGCTAATTGTTTTTTAGCTAGGGCAACTGCCGCGCGCGGCGTTTGGAACCAATGTTTGGCGCTGGCAGCATAAAGCCAAACATTTTTATCTGGTCGTCTAACTGGTGTTTTTGACACTCCCCCTTCGTAAAGAATCAAAATGTGTACCTCCTCAAACAGATCCTTGAGCCTAAGGAAACCATCTAGAGACTGAGTGTCTTGGTTAAGTAAGCTTTCGTCTTGAGAAATAAAAAGCACCCTAAGCGCAGTCCGCCCTTCCTCGCTTTTCGCTACCCGTGGTTCCAAGAGAGCTTCTTCAACCGAAATCCGCTTGCCTCCTTTTCCACTGGTTTTACTTATAATTGATTGCAGTTCACTGGCCGCGCGCGCTGACGCGTCAAGGTTTGCAATGTCTTCCTTTGCCATGTCACTTTAGTATACCCCCACACTAACTCTTCTGTCGCTCACTTTTGTTCAGTCTTTAATAGACAGCGAGATGCTAACCAAAGATGTCTGCCCACTGTGCAGCATAAGTACTATCATCCGTACCAGGAATGGCTTTAGATGAAAGTGCCGCAAGATTTTGTTTGACGCTACGGTAAAAGTCACCGTCAGTCGCCAAGCGACACAAAGCCTCCTTGAGGTCATTTTTGTTGTTGACTGGCACAACCATACCGTGGACTTTATCTACCACTACCTCGCCCGCACAACCAACCTCAGTTGTGATAATTGGCAATTTAGTGAGCATGGCTTCCACCAAAACTCGGGCCCAGCCTTCATAATTTGAGGTTAGGACGTAAGCATCAGCCGCTCGCATCAGCGCCGCCAAATCAGACGACCAGGGTAATATCTGTACCAGCTTCTCATCTGTTGGGGAATGTTTTTTTATTAACTTTCTCAAGTGTGATTCTTCAGCCCCTTGGCCGACTAAAAGTAGCCTGACCTGCGGAGCTTCCTTTTGCGCCGCAAAAAAAGCTTCTAATAGGAGGGGTAAATTTTTCTGTTTAACAAACCGTGCCGCTGACAAAAATACAAAACTACCGAGTGGAAAAATCTCTCTGACCAAAGGAGATATGGTGTCACTTTGAGACAAACCAAAATCAATTGAAACCGGTAATATAACCGTGTTTTTTATTCCCTGTTTTACTAGATGCTCCTTTGAGCGTTTGGACACCACTCGAACTACGTCAGCCTGTTTAAGGGCCCACAACCCAAATAGATAACGGGGGCGGTTTAGACTAGTTTCTCTTCGCCAATCTGGAGTTCCAAAAAAGTCGCCGTGCTCTTGAATAATGAGTTTTACCCCATACAGCCTTTTTATCAATATACCGATCAAGGCTGTTTCAAATGGGTCCTGAGTGGTGAGTGTCACTGGTTCAGGTGAGTTTTTTATTAAAGCGCGAACCAGTAAGAAAGCGTCTAGGAGGGCTAGGATATTATTTTTTGAATTGGTTGGGTAGAGTGTTAATTTATTTGAGACCGCGCCAGTAACCAGTCCGTGCTCTGGTTTAGAAAAAATAACCATATCAAAACTCCCTACCGCCTCGGCACAAGCCATTAGCCGCCGTCGTTCGTTATTACCGACTTCAAAAATATGCCGACCGTAGCCAATAGAAATAACCTTACGCATATCTCTTTAAAACTGTTACCAGTGCCGTTACGGTACGGTTTATACTAAAGGTTTGCGCTTTCGCTTCCGCCGCTCGCTTACGGGCCAGCCAAATTTCTGGACTATGCTCAATACTTTTAATCGCTTCCGTGAGACAAACTTTGTCGTTTGGCTCACAGAGTATTCCTTCAATACCAGGGGTAATAAGTTCGGGAATACTGCCAACCTTGGTGGTGATGATAGCGGCGCCCACACTCATTGCTTCCACGATTTGATAGGAGAAGCTTTCAAATTCTGTGTTAAGCACAAATACATCGGCCGCTTTACACCAACCAAATATTTCCGCGCGACTGACAGCTCCAGCCAAAACAACTCTGTCTTTAAGGCCAGACTCGTTAATTTGAGTCTGTAGTCGTAGGCGATCTTTGCCATCACCTAGAATAACCAAATGCCAACGCGGATTATCTTTAATAATCTCGATAAGAGTCATAAACCCTTTCCACGGCACTAATCTACCGGCCGACACAACAGTGAAAGCAGCCGGTTTTTTGACTGGCGCTGCTTCTACTTTTAAATCTACGCCGTTGTAGATAGTCGTGATTTTTTGGGGAAGGACTCCCCAACCAGTGACCACCTGTTTGAAATAGTTACTCGGTGTAATTACTTGGTCAGCATACTTAGTGACTGAGGTTTGGATAAAACGAAGCAGACCGACTTTCAACCCATAGGATTTTTTTTGAAACTGGTCGATTGTCTCAACCACGCCGTATCGCTGCACTGACTGTTCCCAGGCATAATCACCCGGTACGCGCACGATGAATTCTTTTCTAAGTAATTTTGCGATCACAAGGGCCGGCCAACCGACCGACGCTACATCTTGGGCAAAAATAATATCCGCGGTTTTGGCTTTTCGCCACAGTGCACCAGCGTAATGAATATGCCGTATCACTTTAGGGAAGCCTCGAGAAATAGCAAATGGTAAGACCTGAACCACATACCCTTGCAAAGGCAATTCTTTCTCCAGTAAAACCGTGTAGGTAGCTGGGCCACCTATATCTGGAGGATAGAGACCAGTGGCAATCAGAATTTTCATAAAGTAATCATAGCACTGGTTTTAGTCTAAAAAACAATCGCTTAATTGACTTTACCAGGTGTAAAAAGTGCCTGAAATACCTCTTTATCCATGCGCTGCGCAATTAGATTCCAATCGTACTTGGCCATGGCTATGGCTTTGGCCCGCGCCACTACCTCACTGGTGACTTGGGGGTTATCTAGTATCTCAAACACTGCTTCTTTAATCTGCACTGGCGAATCAACCTCAACTGCCCAACCAGTCGACCCTTTATCTGGATTTCGTTTAGCGTCAAATAGAAAATCAGCGATACCACCCACTTGGGTCGCAATCACAGGCAGCCCAGCTGCCATAGCCTCGACAAATGAATTGCCCATTCCCTCAGAGCGCGACGGCCGAATGAAGATGTTGCAGGCTTTGAGATACTTTGGCATATCTGCGTGGTTAATCTGCCCTCGTAATTGGACTCGATTGGCCAACCCTAACTTTGTGATTAATACCTTAAGCGAAGTCTCGTCTGGTCCCGTGCCAAAAACAATAAACTTGATGTGGTTAGGTAAAAAGACCAAAGCTCGTATTACATCGTCGACCGCATTCTTGTGGACCAACCGTGAGGTAGTCACTAGGGCAATGTCACTATCAGCTAGGTTCAGGTCTTGGCGCACTTCGCGCAGTTTAGCCTCATCATACTCTGACGCGAAGTGCGCCGTGTTCACCGCATTTGGGATTAAAATCGGCTCCCCCGCAAAGCCCTTTCGCTTTGCCCACTGACCAAGGAAAGTGGAAATCACCTGAATCATATCGGCGCGAGTAAAAGCCTCATCAAAGGCTCGACCAAATATCTTCATTTTCCTTTCGATAGACTCTAGCGGGTCGCCTTCTTGTAAGGTCAACAAGTATTTAACTTTGGGAAATGATTTCTTAAACTTGGCGGCTGGTATCCCAGTTGAATGGGCCATCATCGCCCATACCATATCGAAGCCATGTTGCTGGTGTAAACTTTTGGCATTATAAAAAGCCAACCACTGGTAGATGATCTTATTTAGGTGCAGTGGCAGCTTTTTTAAATCTGCCATTACTGGGTTCTTGGTGGTTAAACCAATTCGATGGACTGTGACATTGCCGATAGTTTCTTCTTTTCGTAAGGTAGAGTCAAACCGATTACAGACAAGGTGAAATTCATAATTATGGAACGGCAGACGGTCGGTGATTTCTTTAATCGCCACCTCAGCCCCACCAATATGCTTGGGATAATAGGCCAGTGAAAATATTAAAATTTTTCGTTTCATGTCTTTTTGTTTCAGTTTAGTGCTAATTAGTACTAAAAACCATTAACTTTGGTTACGACTAAATTTTTTAGCAGTCCCAAATAAACCCAACAAAATAACTCCAATTAGCCCTAAATAGGGCCAAACTGCATCTGGCACTCGACTGGCTGGTTCGGTTGAAGTAGCGACTATTTCGGGCGCGGCTTCGACCGAAGCTGGCTTAAGATATTCTAACAATCTGGTTTTAAGAGTGTCATCGGCTTCAGGTAGCAAGAGTGGAGCATACCAAGTCTGGGCATCTTCGGTCTCTACTTCTGGCACGCTGGTAGGGGTGGAAATAATTATTTTTTCGGCTGGGGTGGGTGTAGTTGGGGTGTCAGGTTTTTGTACTTTTGTGGTAAGGACACCGAGTCCAGCCGCGTCCCTTATTTCAGCGACGGCAGGGTTACCGACACCGCTGCGCGGAAGTGTGATGGTTTGATTTGGTAACATTACCGAACGCAGAGGAAAGATAAATTCCTTACCGCCGTTTACGACGTAACTAGAGATATCTATTTCGTAAGGAGAATCGTTGTTGACCTGCAAATCGCCTTCACGACTAACCGTGAGTGAAATGGAGACCGGTAGTATTGTAATCTCCTGTCGAGCTACTTGTTCTTGACGTTTGTAGCCTCCATAAACAGTAACTACGTAAGTGCCTGGATAGCGGTAAGAGTGGGTCGGCTCTTTAGCCAACGCGGTAGTCCCATCTCCAAAATTCCATTCGTATTGAAGAGAATCAATCAAGGTCTCTCCCACGCCTGATGGCGTGACTTTAAAATCAATCGCTTGATTAACGTAACCGAGCTTTTGTGCCACAACAGCCAGCTTCAGAGTCATGTCGGGGAGAATGAGTTGTACCGCTTCGCCCCGACTAACCCTCTTTAGTGGTGGGTTTGAAGTAGTTTCTTCATCATCATCACTGCTTGAGTTGTCCTCTTCTTCATTCTCGTCGTCATTATTAGGAGTACCACTATTGGCAGCCCCTGGAGTTGGTGTACCAGTCACCCAACCAACACTGGTATATTGCGCTGTTTCCTTTGTTATATTGTCGCCACCAATGTTTTGCCAATCTACACCACCTGCTACTTGGTCTTCTAGGCCACCATCACTACGACTCAACATCAAAGTTGTGCCTGTGTTTACAAGGGCACCAGTGTAAATCATAAAAGCCACTCCAGCGGCTGATTCTTCACTAGTTCGTTCTAAAACAGCATATTGCCCTGCTCCTACTGTACCCTTAAGCGTAACGTTAAAGTTCATTCCGTCAGATAAAATCCAGCCCGACACATCGACCGCACTGCTACCGGTATTATTTAACTCAATCCACTCATGATTAGCCGAAACACTATCCCCCATCCAAGCTACTTCGTTTATAATCACCGCTGCCTGGCTAGATAAGGGCGTTGCTAGCAGAAAAATGGATAGTGCAAAGACAAATCGCATACTAAGAACCCGCTGATCGTTCATGCTTTTCTGGGCGGAGCATTTGGCGCACTACCTGCTCGTCAGGACCAGTTGTTGATTGATTAAATTGTGGGGTCTGACGTAAACGAGCGGACGGTGCTTCCGTCGGCAAAAATGTTGGTGCGATTTTAGTTTCGGCGGGTTGGGCTATGGGGGGTGTTTTTATCACTGGTACTTGTGGTTTCGGTTGAATCGGTGTCGACGGAATAGCCGTTTGGGCTGACATCATTGTGGCTAGGACATTTTTTAGATCGTCTTTGGCAGGAGACGTAGTGGTAGCTTCTTTTGGTCTAATGGTAGTCTTGGTAGTATTATCGGACTGACTTAGCTTACTCAAAATAGCTCGCAAATCCTCTGGCTTCTTCTCTGGTGGCAATGGTTTTGGGATTGTCCTTTTCATTTCTCCTTCTTCACTACGCCTGACTGGTCTTTGTTGACTAGACATCTTAGTGGGGTAATTACCACCGCTGTTTGGCGGGTAAGTGGCTTTTTTTGTTACCTTCTTATCACCTTCTCCCTTTGGCGATGGCGTATGCAAATCAGCCACGATCTTTTCAATGTCGGCTCGCTTTCGTGCATATATTTTCTGACTAGCCCCAATCACCATATCGCGACACGATACTGGTGGTCGCTCTAGTGGTGGTAATGTCTGCGCCGAGAACGGCGCCGAACCGACACCATCAATCATCAACGAAAGATAAATTTGCGCAAAGCCAAGGTTCACCAAATCGGTAGCCAGAAACTGGGGTGTAAAGACTGTTTCTAATATCTCTGCGTCGAACGGACCGACGCGAAAAGTGATGGTGGTGCCGACGTTGCCAAACACTGCGTCGCGCACCTCTTCTTCCATCTGGGCAATATATGGGTGCGCGATAATTAGGTTGAGGTGATACTTACGGGCTTCAGACAAAATATTCGCGAAGGTGGAGTTGGCAAATGATTGAAATTCGTCCACAT
>JBBTYP010000011.1:0-52231 GCA_038061715.1 Patescibacteria group bacterium | reverse complement strand
CAGGCGGACGACGCACTGAAACTTTAGATCACCTAGGAAAGCGTCTTGGTTATGCTGAGGTTTTGAAGCGCACCATCGGCGGTATGCTTCCAACCAACAAGCACAAGAAGCCTCTTTTACTCAAATTAGTAATCACCGAATAAGCGTATGGCAGCCACAAAAACAGGAGTATACGTAGAAGGTATCGGACGTAGAAAGACCGCTACCGCTCGCGTGCGCCTTACTCCAGCCAAGGAGACGACTATTGTAGTAAACGATAAGCCTTTGAAGGAATACTTCACCGCTATTGCACTCCAGAATGACGTCACCTCAGTACTAGGAACACAAGATGCTGGTATAGAAGACTACACCATTACCGCTCATGTAAACGGTGGTGGTATCTCGTCTCAAGCTGAAGCTATCCGACTTGGTATCGCTCGAGCGCTCGTGAAAGAAAAGGCGGAACGCCGCTCTCCACTTAAGCTCCTTGGATTCCTCAAGCGTGATCCACGTTCAGTTGAGAGAAAGAAGTTTGGACTTAGGAAGGCCCGCAAACGACCGGCCTGGTCTAAACGATAGCTATTGGCGCTGCGCATCGCTGCGTTAACAAAAAGGCCGCTCTCTGGACAATTTGTCCGAGTCGCGGTTTTTTTGTTCTGCGCCTCGCGCAACATTCAATATCTAACGTTTTGATATCAAAGTGACTAAAGAAAAGAAATACTCTCAAGGTGGCTCTTTTTACATTTGTAAAACTTGACTTTTGCAGATATCCATCCTATTATTGCATAGCGATTCTTGTCCCATTCAGAAATTTTAGTGGAGATTCACATGAAGAAGTTCTTTAGAAGGCGGCGCTTCGAAACAGTGACATTTCGCCTGAAGCCGCCGATTGATTGGATGGAAATTTTCTTTTTCAAACTTCCAGCGATAGCTCTTGTTTTATTTACCATCGACATGGGATTCCTTATGGTAAGAGGCCAGAGCTAACCAAGGAAACCACCCCGCCACAGCGAAAAAAGGACTTGATCAATAAAACGGTCGAGTCCTTTCTCTTTTATATACTTACACTTCGTAAATGGGCAGAGATATTGACAGGAAAATACTTTTCTTAATTCTATGTCCTGATATTTTTGTCCAACACTCGGTGTTGGACAAATAGTCTTTTACTTTCTGATTTTAAATGCTTTACTAGGCACGGAAGGAAAATATTATGCGAGTTTTACTAATTGACGATATTCCCGACCAAGTCCGTAAGTACCAAAAGGTAATCAAGGACTTAGGACACCAGGTTGAGGCGGTTGATGATAGTCGATTAGCTGAGGACTTGCTTGGTGAGGAGAAATTCGACGCAGTTATTTCTGATGTGCAGATGCCCTATGTTTCGGGATATGAAATCGTGTATCGTATCTGGGCATTTAAGCTAGACCTACCCTGTCTTTTACACAGTAGTGAGTCTAGATATTCCACCGGACACGAATGGATAGATCTGGAAAGGGTTCATGAGAAATTTCCCTTCGTCACCTTTCATTTGAAAAGGCGAGACGTCGAACCTTACTACATCAAGGAATTTCTTGATTCGCTCAAGAACTAAACCTGGCGCGGCTTAGCCGCGCCAGTTTCATTACCAACCACAACAAAAGCCCGGTATTAACCGGGCTTTCATATTCAATAGCCTTATTTGTTGAATATTCGATATTCGACAAATAAAAAATGATATTACTAAATAGGTTGTGCAGTAAGAAGTTATATGCTCTTATGTACGCAGATAGAGGCTAAATCCCAGCGGGAGAAGTTCGATGAAATCAAAAGATCTCATGCCAGAAACTGTTTGGATCATGCAAAGAATATTGCATGATGAAAAGATTCAATCAATTACAGCCACGAACGCCGATCCTACCTCTTTAGCGAGAGATGGATTGGACTGGATCACTAATGCACTTGCTGGAGGCAAGAATCATCGCTGTTGGGGTTGTGCGTATGGAAAAGTTATGTGGGGTGTGATGATACCTTTTCTTGCGGATGTACTAGCTAAGCATGAAGGTAAACTTTCGGCATCGGCCGGTGGCAGGGCTGTGGTACTTGTCGGCAGTAACAATGTTGCATTCATTATCAAAAAGCTTGCGCTGTACTGTCACACCGGAACCTCACACAAGCTTCACGCGAACCTAACCATCGCTATGCACACTGTGGATGATGTACCAGTGGAGCATTCCTGGTCGTTCAAGATTTTGAAACCGTCATTTTCTCAACGGAATAAACCTGATTCTGTCTTTCCGCCTGATATAAGACGAATTCTTGATAACGACATCTACCCTGAAACAACTCGTGACATTTTATTTACCTTGATGTCACACCTACACGTTGGATCAAGCAAGATTCAACAGACTGCAATAAGTGTTATG
Organism: Patescibacteria group bacterium; assembly: GCA_038061715.1. Taxonomy (GTDB): domain Bacteria; phylum Patescibacteriota; class Minisyncoccia; order Phycocordibacterales; family UBA918; genus OLB19. The sequence goes on along the minus strand of JBBTYP010000011.1, from coordinate 49,850 downwards.
AACAAATTGGAGTCTTACAATACTGGTCTCAGAAAGGAATTTGGTTTCTGAGACACAACTAACCGCCACAGAGGTCGCCACGACCCCCGTGGCGATTTCTTTTATATAATTTATACAACAAAAGCCCGGTATTAACCGGGCTTTTGTGTTCAGTGGTTGAAGCGATACACATTGTGCACAGAGCACTATTGCAGCTCTGATGCAGTTTGACTGGGGTAATCCAGAACAAACCGATGTGTACCTGAAGAACCGACTGACAATCTTCTTCGGTAGGCTAGGCCATACGCCTCAAGGAACTGACCCGTCGTCACTACTTGCGTATAGACTTCGCGGTCGTGCACAACTACAACGTAGAGGTTTTCATCGTGCTTAATTATTTTACTCCTTTGTAAATTCCTGCCACCTTTACAAAATTTAAAATTAATCTGTAGTTGCCAGATTTGCACAATTTTGACATCACCCTCTTTTAGATTTATAATGACTTAGTATGGTGAACGAAAATGATTTTGAAGACGAAATTGAAATGACACAGGATGACCACCATGAATCAGAAGATCTTGAATTATCAGACGAGGAGGCATTGGGAGCCAGTAAAATGAAGCGGCTCCGTGAAAAAATTGCTCGCATTACTGAAGAGAAACAACAAGTGATGGAGGAAGCAGCTCGCGAGCGAGCGGACTTCCTCAATGCCAAACGGCGTTTAGAAAACGAGCGAGCCCAAGATAAAATCCGCTCTACAAAAAAGCACGTCGAGGCCCTTCTACCTCTAGCCGACAGCTTCGAAATGGCCCGCTCTGATAAAGAGACGTGGGAAAAAGCTGACGATAATTGGCGCAAGGGAATTGAAGGAATCCATACCCAACTACAAAAATTAATAGAATCGTACAAGGTTGTAGCAATCAATCCCAACGGAGCAACCTTCGACCCACACAAGCACGAAGCAATCAGCTTGACCCCTGTCGACGAAAAAAAGTTGCACGATACGGTCACGGCAGTTTTGCAAAAAGGCTACGAGATGGATGTTGATGGAACAGTGGAAGTAATTCGTCCCGCACGCGTAATAGTAGGAGAATATACCGAATAATGACTTCCCACTTTTTACTTTAAATTTTAATTTTATAACCATGGCAAAAATTCTAGGAATCGATTTAGGAACCACTAACTCTGCAATGGCAGTTATCGAAGCAGGGGAACCAACTATTATTGAAAATACCGAAGGTAACCGCACAACGCCATCGATTGTGGCGATCTCAAAGACCAACGAGCGGCTGGTAGGACAAATCGCCAAACGACAAGCGGTAACCAACCCGACCAATACTATCTACGGTATAAAACGCTTCATGGGTCACACTTTTGATGAAGAAGTGGTACAGAAGGACAAAGCAATTGTGCCTTACGAAATTAAAAAAGGCCCTGATGGTGGTGTTTTGGTCACTATGGACGGCAAGGATTATCGTCCCGAGGAAGCATCAGCGATGATACTTTCAAAACTTAAAGCCGACGCAGAAGCTAAGTTAGGTGAGAAAATCACCGAAGCTGTTATTACTGTACCGGCGTACTTTAATGACGCACAGCGTAAGGCGACTCAAGATGCTGGTAAAATTGCCGGCTTAGAAGTAAAGCGCATTATCAATGAGCCGACTGCGGCCGCCTTGGCCTACGGCTTTAACAAGAAAAAGGACGAGAAGATAGTAGTCTTTGACTTTGGTGGAGGAACCTTTGACATATCTGTTCTTGAAGTCGGTGATGATGTGATTGAAGTGATGTCAACCGACGGCGATGCACACATGGGCGGTCGTGATATCGACCAAGGTATTGTACGTTTTTTGATCGAAGAATTTAAGAAAAGTAATGGTGTTGATCTTGGTAAGGATAAGTTGGCATTGCAACGTCTTGACGAGGCCGCCGAAAAAGCCAAGCACGAACTTTCCAGCACCCCAGAAACAGGTATCAACATTCCGTTTATTTCGCAAGGCTCTGACGGACCACTCCATATGGATGTAAAGCTCACAAGGGCTAAACTCGAGGAAATTTCTCACGAGTACGTCGATAAATCTATCGAAATTACCAAACGCGCCCTAGAAGCTTCTGGACTTAAAAAAGAAGAAATTGACGAGATCATTCTTGTCGGTGGCCAAACCCGCATGCCAGCTATTCAAAACGCGGTGAAAGCTCTCTTTGGTAAAGAACCCAATCGCACCATTAATCCTGACGAGGTGGTAGCTCTTGGTGCTGCTATCCAAGCTGGTATCTTTCAAGGCGACGTCAAGGACATCACTCTGGTTGATGTCATACCCCTTTCCCTCGGTATCGAAACTATGGGCGGTGTAAACACTAAACTAATTGAAAAAAACACCCACATTCCAACCAAAAAATCCCAAGTTTTTTCAACCGCGTCTGATAACCAAACCTCGACCATGATTCGTGTTGCTCAAGGTGAGCGGCCGATGTTTGGCGATAATAAAGTCCTGGGAGAATTTAACCTCGACGGCATACCCCCAGCCCCTCGCGGTGTTCCGCAAGTAGAAGTAACCTTCGATGTTGATAGTAACGGTGTGCTTAAAGTAACCGCTAAGGACAAAACTACCGGTAAAGAGCAATCGATCCGCATTGAGGCCAGTTCGGGTCTTTCTGAAAGCGACATTGAACGCATGAAAAAAGACGCCGAAGATCATGCGGGAGAAGATGCAAAGAAAAAAGAACTAATCGAAACACGTAACTTAGCAGAACAATTAGCCTACACGGCTGAGAAAGCTTTGAAAGAACACGAGGCGGCCATCCCAGCTGAGGTAAAAACTGAGATAGAAGAAAAAATCAAAGCCGTGCGTGAAGCTAAGGATGGGGAAGATAAGGCGGCGATTGAATCTGCTAGTGAGGCTCTCTCAACCGCAATGCAAAAAATTGGAGAAATTATGAGTCAGGCGGCAGCAGCTGAAGCTAAACCAGAAGAAGCCAAGTCAGACGACGAACCGACTGTCCACGAGGCCTAGTAGCAAGGTGGAAGCGATGCAAACCACATGTTTGCGCCACTTCTTACTTTATGCCATGATACGCACAAATAACTAAGCATGAATAAGGATTACTATCAAATTCTAGGCCTTCAGAAGGGCTCATCGAAAGATGAGGTCAAGAAAGCTTTTCGTAAAATGGCGGCTAAATACCATCCTGACAAACAAGGTGGTGATGAGGAGAAATACAAGGAAGTAACCGAGGCCTACGCTATTCTTAGTGATGATAAAAAGAAGGCCGAATACGATAGCTACGGACACGCCTTTAACAATAGTGGGGGAGGAGCTGGTGGTTTTGGCGGCTTTAATTGGGGCGACTTTGCGCAACAAGGTGGCGGCTTTAGTGCTGGCGGATTTGAGTTTGATCTCAATGATATCTTCGAGAACTTCGGCTTTGGTGGTGGTCGTAGGCAGGAGCGCGGTCGCGATGTTTCTATCGACATCAACCTGAGCTTCAGTGAATCTATCTTCGGTATTACCCGTAAAGTACTTCTTACCAAAAATAACACTTGTGCACAGTGCAACGGATCGGGAGCGAAAGCTGGCTCAGAAAAAATCTCTTGTAATACTTGTGGCGGTAATGGCAAAGTGCGCGAAACTCGTCAAAGCGTCATGGGCAGTTTTTCAACCGTACGTGAATGCTCCGACTGTAATGGTACCGGTAAGATTCCCAAAGAAAAATGTGAACACTGCCGTGGGGCAGGGGTTGCTCGCACTCAAGAAGAAATTTCCATCAAAGTGCCAGCTGGCATCCAAAATGGCGAAGTTATACGCATGACTGGACGCGGTGAGGCCCAAAGCGCTGGCCAGCCAGGTGATCTCTATATCAAAGTGCATGTCGAGGCACATAAGACTATCCGCCGTGAAGGCACTACTTTGTCTACAAATCTTCCGATTAAGCTCACTGATGCCATACTAGGCAGTGCATATCGGGTCGAGACATTAGACGGTAGCCTTGAAGTTAAAATTCCAGCTGGTATTGCTCACGGTGAACTCATCCGTATCAAGGAGAAGGGTGTCCCCAGTGAACGTGGCCGCGGCGATTTTATGGTCAAAGTCTCAATTGAAATCCCAAAAAAACTCTCCCGCAAAGCTCAGAAGCTCATAGAAGAACTTAAGGAAGAAGGCATTTAGGCGTTCAGAAAATCTGAAAGATTTTTAATCTAAATGAGGCGGAGCTATATGAGGAGCGCAATTCCTAGCGCGACGGACCTAGTTTTTAAGGAGGCCTGCCAACTATAAAAACGGAAATACCCTTGTGGTGGATTGCGAGCCCGCGGAGGAAGTTCTTACTAGAATTGAAGCGTAGCGAATAATTATAGTTAGAAACTTGACCCTATAATAGTTCAGTTCAATCACAGCTAGTATAGTATTATCAAATAATAGATATATAATGGAATAAATGGACACATCTTTTTTCCTCAACTTTATATCAGAAATTGCCTACCTCCTCATTGTACTTGGCTTTATTTTTTCTATTTCTATCTTTAAGGGCCGCCAAGCGGTTATAAATATCATTTTTGGTCTTTACCTTGCACTTCTTGTTTCTGTCGAATTTCCATTTTACGAAGCTGTCTTGGGCAGCCTCAGCGGCGCGGTGTCTGTCTCGATGGCAAAGCTGATTGTCTTCCTCGCCTTTACCGTCCTAGCCACAATTTTATGTTTCCGTATTATGCCCGATGAATTCCGTGAGATGAAACTAGAATCCTTTTCCAAGAAGTTCACCCTCTCACTTTGCGCCACTATTTTGGTGATGGTATTTAGCTTCCATGTCCTACCAGTGACTGAGTTCCTCACCCCCGGCACCCCCATCCAATCCCTCTTCGCCCCCGCTGAATACTTCTTCTGGTGGCTAATTTTGCCTCTTGTAGCACTGTTTATTCTTTGAGATCGATAGTCAGCTAAAAACTGTATACTGCGGGCAAGATTACAAATTAGTGATGCTATAATTGAAAACATGGTTGGTTTTTTGTATGGAATTGCGGCAGCTTTTTTCTGGTCATTGACTAATATAATAGATAAGTATCTTACTAATAAGCATGCTGAAGACGGTAATGTCTGGGGTCTGGTCATTGCATCGACTGTCTTTCCTTTGATACTGCTTCCAATTGCAGTGACCTTATCTCCTATAACCTTTGAACTACCCACAACTACTCTTCTAATGTTCACTGGTCTTCTTATGAGTGCCTGGGTTTTTCTCTATTTAAAAGCTCTTACTGAGGACGAAGCCTCAGTGGTAATGACCCTACTGGTGTTGGCGCCTCTCTTCTCTCTTCTTTTTAGTAATTTTATTTTAGGAGAATCACTCACCGCAGCACAACTATTAGCTGGTGCTTTTTTAATTCTAGGATCTTTGATAGTGAGTTATAGCGGTGGAACTGGCTTCAATTTTAAACTCATCTTCTACGCCATCTCAGCTAGCGCGATTACCGGATTACTTTACACAATTTTTAAGTTCTCTAGCCTAGAAAATGAGTTTTGGAACTCAATGTTCTGGAGATCAGTAGGAATGGCTCTTACTGGTTTGGCGCTTTGTGTCTTAATACCAAGTATTAGACATCGATTTTACCAATTTATAAAGGAACACTTTTTTAAAAGCACCACGCTAAACGCTACAAACGAAAGTCTGACCCTAATTGGTGATACTTTTTTTGGATTCGCTGTTCTTCTGGCACCGATTGCACTGGTCCAGACCACGGAAGCATATCAGCCTATCTTTATAATTATAATTGGCTTTGTCTTATCACAGATTGGGTTCGAAACTATCGAAGAGGACTATTCTAAATCAACTCTGGTGAGAAAAATTATGGGTATCACATGTGTCCTTATAGGTAGTGCAATTCTTGTTCTTTAGACCCCACTTGAAGCTGGAAAAATGACTCGATTCGTGGCACTATAGGTACTAATATGACTGAAATTACCGATAGCTCTCTTTCCAAAAATGCAGGTACAGGACTTTTTACACGTTTTATTATTATATCGATCTTCTTGATCACCCTTTCAGCATACACTCGTTTCATTTTTGCCAAGGACTATAGCTTTTATATTGAAGCTGCTTGCGATCCTTCTTCTGAGATTTGTTTTTTGAGGGATTGTGAAGAATATTGCCCCCCTAACGAACTTGAACACTACAAAGCTTTCACCATTCCGGCTGCCGCATTCGAGCAATGCAGCGATAATAGTTGTTCAAATATATGTGAGGAGGGGAGCGTTTGTGAAAGAATTGAATGTGGTGCGTCCGAAGAAGACGTCTGCACGGAATAAAAAATAAAATGAAGGACATTCTTTTCTCCTACGATCAAGAGTACGATGTCTGTTATTCTAGTATAGAGCGTGCCAAAAAAGAACTTCTGCAGCGTCGAGAAAATCAGGCTCTTCTTAGGCGTATACGTGAAAATATACTAGTGACTGAAGAATTGGAAAAGGTTTTTGAAAAACCGCGGCTTGTTCTTTTTCGTCAAATCGCTTCACCCCTTACAGAAACTGAGCGTTTTTTGAAGCTAGCTAAACAGCTCTCCTTCGAACCTTTGATTTTTGAATACCAGGCCGATAAATTTGTAAGTGCTAGTAACCTATTTAAGCGAGGACTGGGGAAGCTGCCGATTTTTAAATTTACATCCCCTACGGGAGTAGACGCTTACACCTACAAAACAGTTGTTAATTTTAATATGTACACTGGTAAGCCTCTAGCTGATGTGAGAACTACCAGTGGAGAACTTTTATTTTCTCTTCACCACGAACTATTTAAGAAATATTTTTTGTTTTCGGCAGATTCAATCACAATCGACTTATCTGACTGGTTCAAACATTACGAAGATAACGCTTCAAGATACTACGAAGCTTTGATGACTTTGTTTCTTCGTGACGCAGTACTATGCGAAAATTTTGTCACTTCCTCCACAGAAGAAGATTTCTTTACAAAAGTTGCAAGGCCTTCATTTAAAAAAGTATGTGAGACCTACGGCCTTGACCCTCTCGTGATTCGCATAATACCAAAGGAAGAAGAGAAGAGGATATACTGGGATTGTTATCCAAACGCCATAGGCGAAATACTTTTGGAAAAGGGCTATAATTAATCAGTATCCATGGATCTAAATACCTGTTTTGAAACCACAAACTCACTACGATCACTTGCTCTTTATTCGCACCTGCTTCCTGCACTTCTGATTCTTGTATTGGTTATATTTATTAAAAAAAATACCTACGTTCGCACTGCGACAGAGAACACTTTTTTTCTTTTTTCGGGACTACTTGCAGCCTGGCTTGTCTCCGACCTTATAGCTTGGCATTCAAATAATTATTACTTAGTAGCGGCCTCTTGGTCGATATTAGATTACATAAATATTCTTTTTTACCTGGCTCTTGTATGCTTTTTTATTACTAGAGCAACAAGAAACGCAACGTTGCCAAGTTATGCGGGTGTCTTATCCGTTATTGTGGCTATCATACCTTTTCTGATAACAGTTTCGGGGCTCTCTGTGGGAGAGTTTAACGAACCAAATTGCGAAATGGCTGGCAATGATTTTTTAGCAATTTACAAAGTCATTATCGAGACTATTTCGACAGCCATAATATTTGGAACCGGTATTCTTAGCACAATAAAGTACTGGGGCGACAAGCGGCACCGTAATCAGGTTTTAGTTTTAACAATCGCTACGATGGCCTTTCTCTTGATATTTTCCGGATCAGAGTACGTGGCAACTCAAACAGAAGTCTACGAGATAAATCTTTACGCTCTTTTCACCCTGCCTATTTTTCTTTTGATCCTAACCTTTAATATCGTTGAGCAAGGTACTTTCACTTTTAAGCAGAGTAGTTTCGTACTGGCGAAATTTTTGTTTCTGATTTTCGTCCTTGTTGCAATTTTTAACTTAGTACTTACCGACGATTTATATGAATTCGGTGTTACTTCTGCAAGCACAGTTGTGACTCTGGGTTTTGGTGTGCTTTTACTCCGCGGCGCAAAGCGAGAAGCAATGCAACGTGAAAAAATTGAGTTTTTGGCAAAAGATTTGGAAGCCGCAAACGTCCGGCTCAAGGAGCTCGACAAAGCCAAATCGGAGTTTGTATCGATTGCTTCCCATCAGCTCCGCAGTCCGCTTACAGCTATTCGCGGTTACTCTTCCATGCTAGCGGAAGGTAGTTTTGGTCAGTTACCAGCGAAAGCGCTTGACGCTGCAAAACGAGTACAAGAAGCAACCGCCCTCATGGCTATGTCGATTGAGGATTACCTGAATGTCTCACGGATTGAGAGCGGGAATATGAAGTACAACCTCAGTGATTTCAACCTTCTTGAAATGACCAGTAAGCTCTGTGACGACTTACGCCCCGAGGCACTGAAGCGTAGTCTCATCCTTCTTTTCCGTTCAGACCTGAAAGGAAAGGGAATTGTGAACGCCGACATTGGCAAGACCAACCAAATCATCCACAATCTCGTCAATAACTCGATTAAATACACGCAAAAAGGCTCAATCAGCGTCTTTATCCGCGATGACTTGAAAACCAAGCGAATCTACATCGATATCACCGACACTGGCATCGGCATGAGCCAAGAGACTATCTCTAAACTCTTCAGCAAATTCAGTCGAGCCGACAACGCCAACTCAGTAAACACATCGGGCACTGGCCTCGGCCTTTACGTCGCTCTAAAGATGGCCGAGCAAATGGGCGGCAGCATCACCTGCACCTCGCAAGGCGACGGCAAAGGCTCCACCTTCACCTTTGAACTACCGATGGTGATGTAAATGTATATCGGATGAAAAAAGTTGACACAATGCAATATTGTGTTAACTTTTAATTATGCACATGCATATACCGCAGCTGAATAGATGGTACGTGTCCACGACTTGTGGGCTATTTGCCGTTAAAGATATCGAGCGCAAGCGCTTGTTTATGTCCAGCTGTGGAGTTTGTCTATCTTCTTAATCTAACTTCTTACAACCCAACCAAAGGGAATTCCTCAGCTGAACAGAAGCTGAGGTTTTTGTTTGGCAGTTCTTTACAAAACAAAAGGAGTTGACAATGGAAAATGAAGTGATTTTTCGTCGTAGTAACCGGGTTGTACTTAGGCCGCTACAACTGAGCGACGCTCCGCATCTAACGAGATGGATAAACGATCCGCGTGTCACACAATATGTTAGTGCTTATCTACCGACCATCGAAAGCGAAGAGGTAGTGTGGATTAATGATCTGTCGACAAGAAAAGACAATAACATAGTAGTAATGTTAGTTGTTGATGGTACACCAATTGGGACCATGGGTATACACGGCATCAATATGCGACATCGTGTCGCCACAACTGGAGCATTGATCGGCGAGCCTGAATATTGGAATAAAGGCTATGGCAGTGAAGCAAAGATGCTTTTGCTTGAATATGCCTTTAACACGCTCAACCTGCGCAAAATCTGCTCTCAAGTAATCGCATTTAATGAACGTAGCACTAGCTACAGCTTAAAATGCGGCTACAAAATAGAAGGCAGGAAAAAACAAGAACATTTTGCCAAAGGAGATTACTGGGACGTTATTCAATTAGCCGTTTTTAAAGAGGACTGGCTTCCGATTTGGAAGATTTTCTGTGAACAGCACCAAGACAATCTTTTGTTTTAGGATCGAGGGCCTGCGCAATACACATTCCGCAGGCCCTTTTTTTGTGTAAGATTTAGTGAAAAAATAGTGATTTTTTGGTAGTATATGGCTATGTCTAACAGCAAAAAACGGCTCCTTACTGGTTTACAATCATCTGGCACTCTTCATATTGGTAATTACTTTGGGGCGTTGAAGCCATTTGTCGATACCTACGAAGAATACGACAGTTTCCTTATGGTAGCGGACTACCATGCTCTCACCTCGCTCCGTGACCCACAAGCACTTCACAACAACATCATTAGCGTGGTAAAGGACTATCTGGCTGTGGGCGTAGACCCAGCAAAAGCAGTCATCTTTCGTCAATCAGACAATCAGGACCATCTGGAGCTAGGTTGGGTGCTCAACTGTATGGTGACTGTACCGTTTTTGATGCAGGCTCACTCATACAAAGATAAAGTGGCCAAGGGACTTGATGCCAATGCGGGCTTGTTTACCTATCCGATTCTGCAGGCGGCTGATATTGCGCTCTACGACACAGACATCGTACCGGTTGGTGAAGACCAGCGGCAGCACATCGAGTATGCGCGTGAGGCTGTAAGCAAATTTAATCGTGCTTATGGCGACTATCTTAAGGAGCCAACTGAAATGATATTAAATGGTGTGGGTGTAGTCCCTGGCACTGACGGCCAAAAGATGAGTAAGAGTTATGGTAATACTATTCCACTCTTTGGTAGTAAAGAGGAAATTGAGAAGGCGGTAATGAGTATTGTGACCGACTCTTCAGGTGAACGACCAGAAAATGTGTACGCTATACACCGGCTGCTAAAGCCAACCGAAGAGCTTGACCCCATCTATGAGGCACATAAAGGTCGTTATGGTGACCTTAAAAAACTTCTCATTTCCGATCTTGAAGCTTTTATTGCCCCTTTGCGCAAAAAGAGAAATGAGATCACTGATACCGAAGTGAAGTCCGTTCTTGCTGACGGGGCAATTCGAGCCAAGACAGTTTCAGGCGCAACTCTTCTAAAAGTGCGTCAAGCCATTGGAATTGCGCTATAATTAAGATAGTGCAGTATAACCATTCTCCATTTGAAGTAGGGAAGCGACAAGATACTATTAAAAATGGTTTGGTTAGAAGTGCTTTAGATTACTTTTCACAAACCTGCGAGAAACTTGGTTCGAAGGCTAGAGTAGAGCGTGTCCCAAATTCTGATACTGATATCGCCATTTTTTTAATTAACGATGCAGGAGAGGACGCAGAAACTGAGACTGCCTACGAGAACTTTTTAAATAAATTTCAACTAGATAGAGCGCCGCACGACCCTTTTTCAAATAAGGATTTTGCTCTTGATTACTGGCGTGATGGGCGGCCGTATTTACGTATGACTGTAGTAGAGTAGTGCTTGACCAGACCAATAATCAATACTAATCTATATAGATACCGAAGAAACAGCTGACACTGTGGAGGTTAAATGAGTAAACCAAGCCGCACTGGCACACCAGTCGGGAAGTAGGGTGGCACCGCGAGCAATCACAAGATTGTAATCGCCCCTGCATTCGTATTATTAATCTAATATGTATGTAGGAACGATTTGAATGAGCAAACGAGCGCAAGCGACTATTGCTAATTTATGTCCCAGTTTCGGGCTTTAGCCCGCCCGAAATTGCTGGACGTTTCTACGATAAAAATATATGGAAAGAACACTAATAAAAGACTTAAAAAACTACGTCGGTACCGAGGTGCTGATTAATGGCGTAGTGAATGTCGCCCGCCACCAAGGCAAGATGGCCTTCTTTGATTTTCGCGACCGCAGCTCGCTCATTCAAGGTGTGGTTTTTGGTAAACCGGAAGTACTTGAAATAGCCAAGGATATTGGAGCTGAGTATTCCGTGGCAGTGAAGGGAATAATTAATCAACGTCCAGAGAAAATGATCAACGTAAACGTGCTAAATGGCGACATCGAACTAGAAATCACAAGTATCGAAGTACTTAATGCTTCAGCCCCAATGCCATTTGACCTAGACGGTGAACTTTCACTAGAAACCGTTTTGGATAACAGACCACTGACGCTAAAAATGCAAAGAGCACAAGACATCTTCAAAGTGTCAGCTACTATCGTGCAAGCCTACCGGGATGCATTAATTAAGCGGGACTTTGTAGAATTTCAGTCACCATCACTGGTTGGAAGTGATGCTGAAGGTGGTGCTGAAGTTTTCAAAGTTGAATACTTCAACGGTCGCACCGCTAATCTCGCTACCAGCCCCCAGCTTTACAAAGAAATTATGACCGGTGCCTTTGAGCGCGTTTTCACTATTGCTAAAATTTTCCGCGCTGAGAAATCAGCTACCACAAGGCACTTAGCAGAAATTACCCAAATGGACTTCGAAATGGGCTTCATCAAAGACCATAATGACGTGATGAATGAACTTGAGGCAGTGACTAGGGAGGTGGTTAATTCTGTTGTAGCTAAACACAGTGAAGTATTTAGTCGCTTTAACACCACAGCACCAGCATTGCCAGAAGGACCATACCCGCGACTGACTCTACTTGAGACACAAACAATTCTTAAAGAAGAATACGGAATCGACGCTATTGGAGAACTTGATATGGAACCGGAGCATGAACGAAAGATTTGTGAATGGGCCAAAGCAAAACATAATTCAGATTTTGTATTTATTACTGAGTTTCCAACCGACAAGAGAGCCTTCTACTCGCTTGAGATACCAGAAAAACCTGAACTATGTCGCAGTTTCGACCTTCTATTCCGCGGTCTTGAAATAAATAGTGGAGCTCAGCGCTATCACGAATATGACTCGATGGTAGCCAAGATGAAACGTCGCAACCTTGACCCTGATAAATTTGGCTTCTACTTAATGCACCACAAATACGGCGTAGCGCCACACGGCGGCTGTTCAACCGGCCTGGAGCGATTTACCTCTCGAATGCTTGAGCTTCCGAATGTCAAAGAAGCTGTGCCATTCCCACGGGATATCAATCGAATCGACACCCTGCTTTCACAACTAGACGAATAGCAGCAACCCATAACTTCCCTAGGTCTTGCCTAGGGAGATGAATGCCTGTCCTAGGCAAAACCTGCTGATTTTATAATCTGCTATAATTTCTACTATGCCAAATATCACCACTTCGCCAAAAAACTTGGCTGAAGCACCTAAAAAATACTGTCGAATTGTCCTAACTGAAGAGGCCCCAAATTGGCATAGACTAGTCGAGACTATTGACGGTGGTCTGGAATACCGTATGGGGGCAGGTAAATGGAACCAGGTCAATCGTCGCAGCTTTCGCACTTTGGTGCGATCAATAGTTCAAGCGGCTAAGTCACATCAACTTGAATATATCGCTCTTCAACTATCTAATTCACCGTTTCCGAAGCTTAGGGAATTTGGGGATGACTGGGTAGTTCGAACCATCGCCGAAAACCTTTCCCTCGCCAGCTACGAATACCGAAAATACAAAACTAAAGAAAAGAAAGAAAAAACTTTGAAGGAAATTTTAGTTTGCGGTAGCTTTTCAATATCGGAAAAGAAAGCTTTTAACGAGGGTCTTATAATCGCCGAAAGCGCCAACCTCACTCGTGATATCGCCAACGCCACTGGCGACGACATGACACCCGAAGGCTTAGCCGAGGCAACCAGAATCGCTTTTAAGGGTACAAAAGTGCTAGTGAAGGTACTTAATGAAAAGGAAATAATAAAACAAGGCCTGGGACTGCTCCACGCGGTTGGAAAGGGGGCCGACGATGCGCCGCGCTTTATCGTGATTGAGTATTGGGGAGCAGGTAAGCCAAAGAGTAAATCTGATAAGAAAAACAAGCCAATTATTTTGGTCGGTAAAGGCATCACGTATGATACAGGCGGACTCAATGTAAAGCCGAGCGGCTCGATGCACGACATGCACCTTGATATGTCAGGTGGAGCTTCTGTGATTGGTGCCATCAGTGCCAGCGCCGAACTTGGTCTAAAGAAAAATGTGATTGGTCTGATTCCGGCCGCCGAAAACTCAGTTTCTGCTACCAGCATGCGCGCTGGAGATATTGCCACCTCGCTTTCAGGCCAGACAGTGGAAATTCTTCACACTGATGCTGAAGGTCGCCTGGTGCTCGCCGATGCGCTCACCTACGCTCAAAAGCACTATCAGCCAGTGCTAATGGTCGATATCGCCACCCTCACTGGCGCCGCTCTGGTGGCGCTTGGTCAACAAGCCAGCGCCATCATGACCAAAGACGAGTCTCTACAAGCTAAATTGATGAAACTTAGCGAAGAAAGTGGAGATTTAGTGTGGCCGCTGCCGCTTTGGGACGAATACAAAAGCAGTTTAAAGAGTCACCGGGCTGATATCTCCAACATCGCGACCAACTTCAGTCGCTTTGGTGGCTGTATTGAGGGTGGTGCCTTTCTCTCACATTTTGTTGAGAAAAACATCCCCTGGGTACACATCGACATCGCTCCCCGCATGGATAGTATCGCGAGTGATAAACTAGCTAAAGGCGCCACCGGCGAACCAGTCCGCCTCTTAGTGCAACTGATTAAACAATCATGAGTTTAGAGGAGTTTACAAAAAAACATATTTTAGAAGACGTAAAAAAATTACAGTACTTTTTCAAACTGAAAAGCGTTACTCGTTATAATACGCCGCGGGAAATGGAGGACGATACAGAATCTGTCGCAGAACATCTTTATGGCATGCAATTGTTGGCACAGTATTTCTTACCTCTTGAAGACCCTGAAAATTTACTCAATCAGTCAAAGATATACCAAATAATAACAGTTCATGATTTTGATGAGATTGAGACAGGTGATTATCTAAGTTATATCAAGGACGAAACTCATAAAATGGAGTCTCAAGCGGCGTTGCCGAAAGTATTAGAGCAATTGCCAGAGCATATCAAAGCTACTGTGACTTCATTAATAGACGAATACGAACTTCAAGAAACACCTGAGGCCAGGTTTGTAAAAGCCATTGATAAGATTGAGCCACTCCTACAAGTCTACAATGAGAAAGGCCGGGTTATCTGTCACCGTAATAAATGCACAGCTGACGATTCCCTAAGAATTAAATCCAAGTACATTGAGCACTTTCCATACATTAAAAAATTTGCCCTCACTCTTCACCAAGTACTAACTGACGGTGGCTATTATTGGAAAGAGGGGGAGTAGGGCGTGCTAAAATTTGTTTGTGACGTCAACTGTATCGCCATTTTCAATAAAGACTGAGTACTTCGAGGGACCCTTGGAGCTTTTAATTGAACTGGTCGAGAAGCGTAAGCTCCTCATCAACAACATCAGCTTGGCTGAAGTGACCGATGAATACATTGCCAAAGTGAGCGAGATGCAAGAACAGTCACTCCCTAATACCGCTCAATTCATTACTCTGGCCGCGACGTTGCTTCTGATTAAGTCAAAATCACTGTTGCCAGTCCTCGAGCTTTCCGATGAAGAAGAAACCACGATTCATGATCTTGAAGACCGGTTACGCCTTTATCAGATTTATCGCGACTTTGCGCAGTCACTACAAGCTGAGTTCGGCAGCTGCATGATGTATGAACCGGTCTACACTCCACCGCGCGAGCCGCTTTTTTTACCGGATTCTCTTTGCACTATACCTACTTTAGTTGAGGGTATGGAGCGCATTATCACCAATCTGCCAAAACCAAACGTGAGACAGGTAGCGACAGTCAAGCAAGCCATCTCACTCGAAGAAATGATGGACTCTCTTCGGCAGCGGATTGAGCGGCAAATCAAAACTAGTTTTTTCAAAATGAAAGCTGAAGAACCAGAGCGTAAAAATGTCATAGTCGGCTTTCTGGCCATACTTGAACTTTTTAAGCAAGGTAACCTAATTATTACTCAAATAACTCGCTTTGAAGATATCCAAATCGAAGCTGACCGGGCAGCCACGCCTCGTTACTACTAAGAGGACTCGAGTATAAAAAAAACCTGAAGGGAGCCGTCGTCTGCTAAAAGCAGGACTCCCTTCAGGTTAAAAGTTTGGCAGCTGCCAAGCGAACCTAGCAGCTGACTTGGGTCGCTGGACGAGATTACCAGAAAAAAGATAAAGAGCAAGTAAAATATTTTTATAAAGTATTTTTCTTATTATGTCAACTTTAGGGTAAAAATAAAGGCCGGAACCGGCTGAAATGTACTCTTGAGTAAAGAGACAATATCTAGCGTTGGTTCCGGCCTTTGCCAGTTTGCGCGCGGCGTCGCGGCCCACACACACCATTTCCTCCGGAAGGAAATAGTTTCAGGGGACTACTACGGGAAGCAATTAGTATCTGCCTCGGTGGCCCGCCACCACTTTTACCGTAGGAAACTTCCTCTGCTATGAGCTTGGCACGAATTATGATGAAAGTCAAGCAGCCTAGATAAAAAAAGACCCCACTCACATATGTAGTCGGGGACTTGGAGGGGTCTGGCCGCTCTAGCTCAAAAGAGCAGAGCGGCACAGGGCTAGAGGGGATCCAGGCCGTAGGCGTGTCAGCCGGCGGCCGCGGCCGCGGATGCGCCGGCAGCAGTCGTCGAGATCAAAGAGCCGAATACATAAAGATCAGTTTTCCGATTACCCATAGGTTTCTCCTTTTCAGTTGGGTACCTAAAGGGTAGCATAGCCAATTCCGCCTGTCAACACTTTTCCACGGATTTGTCAAAATGGGTAAAAAGCACGAAAAACCTATGGTTTTTCGTGCTACAATCTCAAGAATGCCACTTGATGTCTTAATAGAAGCTATGCTGTTCTATCAGTCGACTCCGCTTAAAAAAGCCTCTTTGCGGAAACTTTTTGATGTGAGTGAAGCTGATTTTACTCACGCCATTGAGCAACTTCGCTCAAGATTGGAGTTTGGTGCCACTCGAGTGGTCGAAACCGACCTAGAAATCAGTCTCACCACCGCACCCGAACTTTCAGAATTTATCGAATCACTTCGCAAAGCTGAGCTTAAGGGTGATATTGGTAAGGCTGGTGCCGAAACACTAGCAATTATTCTTTATCGTGAGCCTATCTCGCGCGCAGAAATTGACCGGATTCGCGGTGTTAACTCTTCATTTATTCTTCGAAACTTACTGGTCAAAGGTTTGGTAGAGCGCGATTCCGTCGGAAATTCTTATCAGTTTAGAATTACTCCAGAGTTATTGCGACATCTAGGAGTCACGACCAAGCAAGAACTTCCGCGTTTCTCTGAATTTATGACGGCAGTTGATTCTTTTAATCCAGAGACAGCATGAATGACAACAATCACATCCTAGGCAACCGGCGAGTGGTAATTGTTTTTCAATTATTATTACTTTTGGTTATTTTGAGCGGTCTTTTCGGCACCTTTCTTCTTGATAAGAGGCAGTCGGCCAATGTTACGGAGGCAGTACCATTAAACGAAGCTCCTCTTAGTGAACTAAACAAGGAGACCCTGGCCGAATTAAGTGAGGTTGAAGTCAGAGCCAAGGCCGCTTATGTATTTGATGTTACCCGTAAAGAGGCTCTTTATTCCAAAAATGAAGAGTCGGTGCTTCCGCTAGCTTCTATCACGAAACTTATGACTTCACTTCTTGCGTATGAACTGGCTGCGGTTGACACTACAACTGAGCTATCGAGTCGTGCTGCCAGACAAGAGGGGAGTAATTTAGTGGCGGGTGAAAAATTTACCCTAGATGAATTAAACCGTCTAGCCCTTGTTTCATCTTCTAATAGTGCCGCCTATGAACTAAGCGCCAGTGTCGGCAGCTTGCTAGGCGACCGAGATCCAACCGCCCAATTTGTTGAAGGTATGAACATTAAGGCTGCCGAGTTAAAACTTGAAAGCTTAGCTTTTAAAAATCCAACTGGTCTTGATATTTCACCAACGGAGCCAGGAGCAGTTGGTTCGGCTAAGGACGTATCGCTTTTGATGGATTACATTCTAAAGGAGCATCCAGAACTTTTAGAAGCCACTACCCGCGGTGGAGCCCGCATCTATAACAGTCAGGGGGAATATCACGATGTTGAAAACACCAACGAAATACTTTATGCCGTTCCCAATTTAATTGGTTCTAAAACTGGCTACACGGACCTGGCTGGCGGTAATCTCACTATCGCTTTTGACGCTGGAATGAATCGAACAGTCATCATCACCGTTCTTGGTTCAACACGCGAGGAACGCTTTTCCGATGTTCTTAGACTGGTCCGAGCCACCCAAAGTCATATCAGCGATCTATAATTATCATGCACCCAAATCTTCTCACAATTTTTGCTCCTGCCCTTACGGCTTTCGTTATCGGTGTTCTCCTCACACCCATCGTTACTCATTTTTTATACAAACATAAAGTCTGGAAGAAGCAGGGCGGCAAAACCGCTCTTAATGGTCAGACCGCCGAAGTTTTTAACCAGCTAAAAGGAAATGATGAGACCAAGACTCCACGTATGGGAGGGATTGTGATTTGGGGAAGCGTTCTTCTTACTGTACTTCTTATGTATGTCCTAGCCAACGTCTATCCGAAGTCGTTCTTTGTTCAATTTGATTTTCTAAGTCGGTCACAAACACTTATTCCGTTTACAGCTTTACTGGTTGGTGCTGTTATTGGTTTTCTAAACGATTTCTACGACGTGACCCACGAAGGCGGGGGGCTTAATCTTCGGGTACGACTATTGCTTATTACTGCTCTTTCTGTAGTCGCTGGTTGGTGGTTTTATGACAAGCTGGATGTCGTTAGTATCAATATTCCATTCGATGGATCTTTTTACCTCGGTGTCTTAATTATTCCTTTCTTTGTACTACTTACTTGGTCACTCTACGCCAGTGGGGTAATAGACGGCATTGACGGTCTCTCAGGTGGAGTATTTGCTTCAGTTTTCACTGCTTATGTTGGCATTGCTTTTGTACAAGGACAATTTCACCTAGCCGCTTTTTCTGCCACTATTGCGGGAGCAATTTTGGCTTTCCTTTGGTACAACATTCCACCAGCTCGTTTCTGGATGACAGAAACCGGCTCAATGGCCCTCACTCTAGCCCTAGCCACGATTGCTTTCATGACCGATTCGCTCGGCGACGGCCATGGTGTTTCGCTGCTATTGGTAGCTGGATTACCACTAGTAATGACAGTTTTTTCAAACATTATCCAAATGACATACCGGAAGATAGCTGGCCGTAAATTTTTTAGGATTGCGCCGCTACATCATCACTTTGAAGCTATTGGCTGGCCGTCATACAAAGTCACAATGCGTTACTGGATTATAAGTATTGTCTGCGCACTACTTAGTGTCGCACTAGCAACTGTTGCATGAGGACAGCCAAACCAAAATCTGTTGATGCAATTCTTCTTACAATTGTCGTTATTTTAGTGGCAGCTGGTTTTCTAATTTTTTCTTCAGCCTCGTTGGGACTCTTGGCTCGCGATGGCGCCAGCTTCGGCTCGGTGGCCTTCAGTCAATTCGCTTTTGGTATTATCGGTGGAGCCATTGCTCTGTTCGTTACTAGCAATATCTACTACCGTCATTGGCGTCGGTTTGCTTTTTATATCTTTACGGCATCATTGCTTCTTACGGCGGCTGTTTTTATTCCTGGTCTTGGTATGAGTCACGGCGGCGCTACTCGTTGGCTTAATCTTGGTTTTACTTCTGTCCAGCCTTCCGAGTTTTTGAAAATTTGTTTTGTAATTTACTTGGCCACCTGGTTTTCTGGCTTACATCGAAAAATAGACGATTGGCGTTATGGACTCCTGCCTTTTTTGGGTAGTTTAGGTTTGGTGGGCAGCATCATGCTTGCCCAACCAGACACCGATACTTTTGTCATTATGGCGGCCGCTGGTATGGCAATGTTTATTGCAGCTGGGGCTAAGTGGCAACACATCTGCGGGATTATTGTTAGCGGACTACTGATGATTCTTATTATCGCGCTGTTTCGACCCTATGTAATGGATCGTCTTACTACCTTTCTTGATCCTGAAGCGGATCCACTGGGGAGTGGTTATCAGATTCAACAGTCATTGATTGCGATTGGTTCTGGTGGGGCAGTGGGGCGTGGTTTTGGTCAGAGTATCCAAAAGTTTGAATACTTGCCCGAGCCTATCGGTGACTCAATCTTTGCTGTTTACGCTGAAGAGTTTGGTTTCTTGGGTACCTCAATTTTGATTATTACCTTGGTGTCTCTGGCCTTGCGTGGTTACAAAACAGCGGCTCAGTCCGATGATATTTTTGGCACACTGCTGGTTACTGGTTTCATTACCGTGATTATTTCCCAAGCTTTTCTTAATATTGCCGCCATGACCGGCATGGCGCCTCTTTCAGGGTTGCCGCTGCCATTTATCAGCCATGGTGGTACGGCACTGATGTCGACTTTAGCTGCGCTAGGGATTGTCTTAAATGTATCCAAGTATCGAACCTTTAAGAAAATCGCGTGATACACTATTACTACGTATGAGAATTGCCTTTGTTGGAGGAGCTTCTGGCGGACATTTCTACCCACTGATTGCAGTGGGTGAAGTGTTGCATGCTTCGTCTCCTGAGACAAAGCTTTACTATTTTGGACCCTCACCGTACCAGAGACAACTATTGGAAGAATACGGCATTGAATACATCTACTGCCCAGCTGGTAAATTACGACGCTATTTTTCTATACAGAATTTATTTGATATCTTCCGTAGTTTCTTTGGTGTTTTTATAGCGATTTGGAAACTTTACGTTATTTACCCCGACGTGATTTTTAGTAAGGGAAGTTACACCGCCGTGCCGATTTTATTCGCCGCCCGCTTTTTGCGAATACCGGTTGTTATGCACGAGTCAGATTCAAGACCCGGACGAGCGAGCAAGTTGACGAAGGGTTTTGCTAAGTATATTGCAATTGCCTACGATGATGTCGCACCCTTTTTCCCAAAGGAAAAAACGGCGCTTATCGGTATTCCGCTCCGTAAAGAAATCCTCGTTACTCACAGCGATCCGTTTGGTGAACTTGGTATTCCAAACGATAAACCATTCATCTATGTTACTGGTGGTTCACAAGGGGCAGAACGTATCAACAATATTATTTTGCGGTCACTAGGACAACTTCTGACCCGTTACCGAATTTTTCATCAGGTAGGGGATGCGAATGTAACAGATCTAAGCCTAGCCGCTAAAGCGTTGTTGCAAGAATCTCCGTATTTAGCAAATTACTATATTGTTGGTTCAGTACCGAGCCATACGGTAGCAGCTTTACTTGATGCGGCAGCGGTAGTTATTACCAGAGCGGGCAGTACCACACTTTTTGAAATCGCTGCCCACGGCAAGCCAGCCATAATTATTCCCATCCCAGAAGAAATCAGTCACGACCAACGCACCAACGCTTTCGCCTACGCTCGAAATGGCGCAGCTTCTGTTATCGAAGAAAAAAACCTCACCACCAACTTGCTCATAGAGGAGATTGACACTATTATAGGCGACCCGGCCCGCTTCGCGACTATGAGTGCGGCCGCTAAAGCGGCCGCACTCCCAGGGGCAGCCGAAAAAATCGCTAACTTACTGCTTACTATTGCCAAAGACCATGCCTAATATCGTCACTCGTATTCCACCCAGCCCAACCGGACACTTACATATCGGCACAGCCAGGACAGCTCTTTTTAATTATTTATTTGCCAAACGCTATGGCGGCAAATTAGTTTTTCGCAGTGAGGACACCGACAAAACTAGAAGCACTAAGAAGTTTGAGGCTGAAATTATCGAAGGCTTAAACTGGCTTGGCCTAAGTTGGGACAACGACACTATAATCCGACAGTCGGAGCGAGCTCCACTTTACCGTACTTATTTAGAAAAAATGATTGCGGACGGGACAGCTTACCTTAGTGAGGAAGAAAGTAAAAATAATCCAGGAGAAACTGTGACCATAGTTCGACTGAAAAATCCTAATAAAGTTATAACTTTCAGTGACCTTATTCGTGGTGACATTACTTTTGACACCACTGAACTCGGCGATGTTGTAATTGCTCGTAGTATTGATGACGCACTCTATCACCTTACGGTTGTCGTAGACGACTTCGAAATGGGGGTTACCCACGTCTTACGTGGTGATGACCACATTTCAAACACACCAAGACAAATCTTAATTCAAGAAGCGATTGGTGTCCCTCGGCCCATTTATGCGCACCTGCCACTTATTCTCGCCACCGATCGTTCTAAGATGTCTAAACGGCACGGTGCCGTCTCATTAAATGAATACCGCGAAGCGGGTTATACCAAAGAGGCAATTATTAATTACCTAGCGTTACTAGGCTGGAACCCGGGCACTGACCAAGAGTTATTTACTTTAAACGAACTGGTTGAAGCTTTTGATGAGCGACATATACACAAAGCGGGTGCCGTTTTTGACATCAAAAAATTCAGTTGGTTCAATAAAGAATATCTGGACCGACTTTCGTTGAAAGATTTTACCGCCTACATTTCAGAAAATTTTCCTCCTCAACTGTCAGCATTACCACAATACAATGAAGATCGTCTGACGCGAGCTATCCCAACTATTCGCGAGAGAATAAGCACCCGTCAAGAATTTCACGAATTAGCCGTAGCAGGGGAGTACGACTACTTTTTTTCTAACCCAACTTACGAAACGCCTATTTTAAAGTGGAAAAACGATGACTCTTTGACTGCCGTGCTACCTAGACTGGAAAAAGCCCTAGAAATGCTTAAAACTGCCGATTTTACGGCTAAGGAGGGTCTTAAATCACTACTTTGGCCTTTGGCTGAAGAACTAGGGAAAGGGGAGTTATTGTGGCCCCTACGAGTTGCTCTTTCGGGTCAAGAACGTTCGCCTGATCCCTTCACCTTAGCTTTTATCCTCGGCTCAGAGGAAACTCTACTTCGCATTAAAATTGCTTGTGATAAAATAAAGGTGTAATGCCTAAAAGACCGTTCGTAGCCTTTTTGTGTGGATTAATACTGCCAACTCTTTTGGTAACGTCTTCTCCTGTGTCCGCTCAATCTTCCGAAATTGATCGTCTACAGAACGAGATTGATAATCGAAGTAACCGCATTGCTGAAATTGACGCTGAGATTGCAGCTTACGAAGCTGATCTAGCCGAAGTCGGTGGAGAGAAGAGAACTTTACAGTCGGCAATCGCTAAGCTCGAGTTGGAGCGCAAAAAGGTAAATTCCGAGATCTCCAAAACCGAAACCCTTATCTCCTCAACTGATCTTGAAATTAGCAAGTTGGCATTGGAAATTTCACGAACTGAAACCGATATCGACAATACTCAAGCCGCCGTATCTGCAATAATAAGACAGGAATACCAATCTGGTCAGAGCAACCTAGTTGAGCTTCTACTAGGGCAAGAGCACCTTTCACAATTTTGGTCTCGGCTTGATGCACACCAAAATGTACGCGAGACTCTGTCTGGAAAAGTTGAAGAACTAAACACTTATCAAGAAATCATAACTGGCAAGCGTGATAACAGTGAGGATAAACGCAATGAACTTTCAACCCTTAAAGATCAGTACACTGGTCAGACTGAAGTGCTAGCCAACAATAAAAGTGAACAAGCAAAACTACTTGAAGTAACCAAAAGCGAGGAAAAAAATTATCAACAGCTACTCGCTTCCAAGCAAGAAGTGCGAGAGCAAATTATCAAAGAGATGCGTGACTTTGAGTCAAAGTTACAATTTATTCTTGATCCAACCACAATACCAACTGCTGGTACGGCGGTTTTCAAGTGGCCTTTAGCTAATATTATTATTACTCAGTACTTTGGTGGTACCGAGTTTGCTGCCCGCAATGCTGCTGTCTACGGTGGCCGAGCCTACCACCCTGGCGTCGACTTCGGTACGCCACGCGGTAGTGCCATTTACGCACCCCTATCAGGTACTGTACGCGCTACTGGCAACACCGACATCGTGCCTGGTTGTTACTCCTGGGGCAAGTGGACCCTGATTGACCACGCCAACGGCCTCTCCACTCTCTACGCTCACCAAGACGTAGTTAGCGTTTCGCCAGGTCAAAGTGTCGGGACAGGGGAGATTATTGGCTACTCTGGTAGCACTGGCTACTCGACTGGCCCCCACCTACACTTCACAGTTTATGCCAAAGACGGCGTGAGTGTCCGTAAATTTAACGAAATCAAAACCTCTACCAGCTGCGGACCCGCCTCAACCCCCGTCGCCGCTACTGACGCTTATCTGGATCCAATGCTCTACCTACCCCAGTAGGAGATTCGCCTAGCGATCAACTCCTTCGTTGTCTGCGAACAAAATCTGTTCAATGTATGCCAGATACACCTCACAGATTTTGTTCTGGCCGCCTCGGATTTGATTCACTATCCAAATCCCCTAAAGCGCACAGAATTTACTAAGATATATTAAAAAGCTGGGGATAAACCCGCTTTTCTTGTGGAAAAAACTGGGGAAAAGGTGATATTATAAGGATGCGATGTAAAGCATCGTAGGAACTTACCCTCACAGAAGCCCGCCACAAGCGGGCTTCCAGGGCCCTACATGTATAATCTAAATATGACAATAGGAATTTGGGGAGATAGCATCACCTTTGGTTCATGTGACCAAGAGTGCCTTGGATGGGCAGGTAGGCTACGTAGTACGCTTCCTATTAATGACAACTTTCAACTATATAACTTTGGTATCTGTGGTGAAACAACACAAGATTTACTCAAACGTTTTGCAATCGAAGCCTCTGCAATAGAACCAAATAAGATTATTCTAGCAATCGGTATAAATGATTCAAAACTACCACATGGGTCGTCTGATAACTGTGTTGGGATCGATATTTTTGAAACAAATTTAAGGCTACTTATTGATATAGCTAAGACTCATACGTCCGATATAACCTTGGTTGGACTTACCCAAGTCGATTCTAATTGGGAATCGTCACGAGGTAGTCGACTTATTAATGAAGAGATAGATAAATATGATAGGCAAGTTAGAGTCATAGCGGAAAATTATGGTCTTCTATATATCAAAATGCGTGATGTGCTAAACACAACAAGTGACTTAGCGGATGGTCTGCATCCGAATTCAACTGGATACCAAAAAATGTTTAAGGCCATAGTTGAAAATATCGCGTTGTAGAAATGTTATCAAACCGAATATCGCACAATGTCCAAACTTTAGAGAGAAGCGGGGGAGAGGTGAGACCAAATTCAGATAAATGTACCTGTTAACAGGTACATTTATGAAATCTCCTTATCTTCAATTAATAGCTTTTACGCAGCCGCTACTTTTAGACAGAAACTAAATAGTAAAATTTAGTTTAGTTTATGTCGATTCTAAATTCGCAAAAAAATTTAACCTACGCAAATTCCCTGTTTAAAATTTTTTTATTTTTTACAAATTTACTTACACCAAAACCACTCGCCGTTGATTTGACCCTCAAGTCAAAATTCGATTGGCTCAAGGAGCAAAGTGAGACGTAGGTTAGATCCTCTTAAAAAGTCTCGGCGGGCTTAGAATTGATTGTGGGGGCTAGTCTTGAGTCGAGTGCATGTACTTAATGAGCCTAGAGGGCGTTTTAAGACGTAGGTTGAGTCAGCCTAAGACTTAGTCGGAACCAAACAGATAATCCGCAGAAATCTTGGCAAACTGAATAAAGATTTAAAAAGCTAGAATTAGAAACAAATAAGACCCCTTTGTACCTGGAACAGCGTTGACTAGTAGGATTAGAGCTAACGAAATTACTCAGTGTGGGGAAAACTAGGATAGCCTTATTTCTATATATTTAATACAATATAACTGAGTATTAGAGATATTATACTCAGTTCCGAATATATATGTTTTAGGCCTCAGATGGGAGTGCGGAGTGACGTACAATTAAGAAGCCCCTCTCCCACACTCTAACTGGCAGTAAAAATTTATGATTAAGAAACCCCCCTCTTCAACACCACTATCCAAACAGAAAATGTCCTTTGAGTGTCTGCCCCAGGTGGAGGACTTTCTATTGCATATTCAGGCTAACAACTACTCAGAAAAAACGCGCAAGAGTTACGAGAGGGACTTACTTACTTTTGACTCATTTTTAATCCATGAACTGAGTCGCCTCCCCTTCTCCCAGGTATCCAAGAAAACCATCGACCAGTTTAAAGCCTACTTAAATTCCCGTGACCGCAAGACGGCCCGCGACAACGCAACTTTTCAGTTCCTTCACAGTGGCTCCATTAACCGCATGCTTTCTTCCCTCAGGCGTTACTTGTCTTATCTTATCGATATGGACTATCCTTGTCCGATTGCTCCTGGCTCAGTTAAGCTCGTCCGCGCTGAAAAGAAACATGGCCAAGTCGCGGAGCTCGATGAACTTATAAAACTCATTGAGTCACCGATGAAGTTTGAAAAGAACAAGTTTGTGCAGCTACGCAACCGCGCTGCCCTGGAAACCCTATTCGCGAGCGGTATGCGTATCTCTGAGCTTATCACCCTGCGTCGCAATCAGCTCGATAAATCCGGCCGTATCTTTATTCAAGGTAAAGGCAGGAAGCAACGATTTATCTACCTGACTGAGCGGGCCCAGCAGCACCTCTACACCTACCTCGCCGCCCGCGACGATTCACTTCCCTATCTTTTTATTCCCAAGAGCGGACTTAACATGGGCAAAAAGGAAAAACATCTTTCACCCAATTATCTGCAAATGAAAATCAAATGGTATCGCGAGTTACTTGGTATTAATGTACCCACTAGCGCTCACTCCCTGCGTCACGGCTTTGCCACCTACCTAGCCGAACAAGGTGCCAACCCTGCCGCTATTCAAATCCTTCTTGGACACGAATCACTTGATACCACTACTCGCTACGTTCACGCTTCAGATAAATATGCCGAAGATACTCACAAGAAGTTCCACCCATTAAAGAAGTAGCTGGCTTTTAGTCAACAATGTATGCTCCGCCAAGGAATTCGGCAGTGAGACGATCGTAGTCAGGTCGGTGCTCGGTTAAATGTATCTGTCTCTTTCCAGTATTACTTAAACGAGAATTTATTTCAGGGTGTCGACTTAAGTAATCTTCTAGTTTTTTAGGTATCACTTCGTCTTGCGAAATTATTGTTAGTTCTGAGCCAAAATGCTCGCGTAGCTTATCTTTTAAAAGGATGTAATGTGTACAACCTAGTAGAACCACATCCCCTGCCTTTGCGACCCCCTCTATTACAGAAACCGCCAGCTTGGCTGCTGCTTCGACCTGGTGCGTCTCTATCAGGGGCACCAGCTCTGGAGTTGCAACAGAAATAAGTTCGAGAGCTGGATTTAACTTGGCTAGTTCACGGGCGTATTTTCCAGACTCGACGGTTCTTTTTGTCGCCAACAAAACTGCTCGCTTATAGTCCTTCTTTATCACCTCCTCTACTGTCGGCACAATCACACCGAGAATTCTTCGGTCTGGATGTTCTTCTTTAAGATAGGTGTCTTGCAAACGCCGAATTGTCTCCGCTGAAGCGGTATTACAAGCCACCACTACCAACAGACAATTTTGCTTAAAGAGTTCTTCAATCGCCCGTTTAGTGTATTCGTAGATTTCAGTTTCTGTTTTGTCACCGAAGGGGAGATTGGCTGTGTCGCCATAGTACAAATAATCATACTGTGGCAATGTTTTAGCAACCGCCTTAAGTATCAAAAGTCCTCCCAGACCAGAATCAAAAAAGCCAATATTCATACTATCTTTTGCTACGTAGTTTAAGCACTCGCTTAAAGTGCGGCTCTGACACTGGTTGCACCGATAATCTACTTCCCTGCTTTACGAGCTCCATACCAGTAAACACTTTATCGGCCTTTAGCTCGGCTAAAGTGAGCGGTTGCTCAAAAGCCTCCACCAAAGCGACATCGACAGCCGACCAACGTGGGTTATCTTTAGTTGCTTTAGAATCGAAACCTTCGTTATTCTTATCAAACTGAGTTGGGTCAGGATAAGCTTCCCTTACCACCTTAGCCACTCCCACAATTGCTGGCACAGCGCAGCTAGAATGATGAAATAGGAGCAAGTCCCCTACTTTCATTGCCCGCAAAAAATTCCGCGCCTGGTAATTCCGCACATCAGTCCAAGACCCGATTTTCTCCCGCTTCAAATCCTCAATCGAGTAACAACTAGGCTCACTTTTTACTAACCAATACTGCATATGGCCCTATTATACCCTAGTGGTATAATAGTATTGTTGCTTATCGTGTAATTTTATATTTGTTTATTATGATCAAAGAATCTCATCTTGAACTTGTCCGTACTCACGGCTCGAAATTTGGTCGAGTTTTGCTTGGACTACTCTTTCTAGTGTCAGGTCTCCTTATGTTGACCGTTCAGGGTCCTGCAGCAATTGGAGGTTATTTTGCCTCCTTGGGTATTCCTCTGGCTGGTGTTGTAGCTTGGGTAGTGATTATCTTTAAGATTGTCGCCGGTGGAGCGGTTGTTATCGGCAAGCGCACTACCGAAGCGGCCGCTGGGCTTATCGTCTTTACTCTGATCGCTACCCTACTTGGCCACCTGAGTGCCGAAGTAGACCCAACCTTCCCGATTGGACTCTTGAAGAATCTTGCGATTGTTGGTGGTCTTCTTTATCTTATGGCATTTGGTCCTCATGGAATGAATGTTATCGGAGATGACCCTTGGGAAAAGACTAATCAGGCTAGCTAATCAAGCTCTAGATTAATAAAAAGCGCGCCCTTACGGGCGCGCTTTTTATTAGATATTTGCAGCTAGAGTTCTATTCCAACATGAAGATGATGATCTCCATGGCTGTACCCCCTGCTCCTCGTAGAGGTGCCTGGCATAAGCCATATTGCCGCTAATAGTATCTAGATTCAAATCCATTGCGTTTGCTGTTGCTTGGTGGTAACGCCTATTGATTTGCATTACCCCAGTGTCAGCGGAGTCGACTCGCCCCGACAGGGTCGAGCCGTCACTTAACGTGTGACGGAAGCCCGATTCGCAGCGTGCGATCTCAATCATGACCGGAATGTCACTGAAGTATGATCGGACGATAGATTCGGTTTCGGCACTAGCTCCAGGTGTACTGTATGCTTTTGTGGTTGTGTAAGTCTTTCTCGCAGGTGCGGAAGTCTTTACAGCAACGGTTAGCTTAGCAGATTCCAAAGCGGCCATAGAGGTCTCCCCCTTCGTCATCGCAATGTGTCCGTACGCTGTCTCTGGTACTGCTGCGGTCGAAACGACACCAGCCGTGAACAACGCGAGAATCACAGTCGATAAAATAAGCCAATGGTCTTAACTGTCAAACATCGGTGTGGAGTACCGATGACCGCAAAATAGTATCATAATTTACGGATTTTTAATATTATATCATACTTTGGACTTACCGTCAATTTTTTAGTCTACTCCTTCATATTTATAGGCCTATTTCAAAGGTTTTTTGTTCTCAAGACGATTTTTTAAGATTGCCATTCCGCCGTAGAGACCAGCCTCGTCACCTAGCTTGGCGACAGTGATTAATGGAGCAACTTCGAAACTTTGAACCAATTCTACTGTGTATTTGCGGATGATGTCCACTTCGATTTTTGGATCGCCAGTAATCATAGAGCCGCCAAGAATAATCGCATCTGGCGACCAATACACTATGGTATTGCGTAAACCTTGAGCTAGATATTCGGCTAGCTCATCCCAAAGAACATCACTTTGGGGAATCTCATACGGCTTCATACCAAAGCGTTCTTCAATGGCAGTGCCTGAAACCAGATTTTCAAGCGTCGGTTCGATTTCACTACCAAGCACAGTCCGATCAACATCAATAATCTGCTTACCTGGTTCAAAACCAACGCTAGCGTGATCGATTTCACCATTTTCAATCTTCACTCCACCAACACCAGTACTAACCGTATGGTAAGCAATGATTTCCAGTCCCTTACCTGCCCCAAACATCGCCTCACCGAGACCAGCTACCGCGGCGTCATTTTCGAGAAAAACTGGTACAGGGTAGGCCTTTTTAATCTCACTAACAATCGACTTCCCCACCCATTTGCTGAGCGGTCCGTCATTTTGGATACCATCTCTTTGTTCGTTCAAGAGACCACGTACTCCACCCGCAAAAGCCTTCGGTTGTTGCGCAGCTAACCTGTCTACGGTCTCAAGGAATTTCTTCATACCGTCGGCAAAGGCTGTAGGGGTCTTAAAACTTTCGACCTTATCAAGCGTTTTTAAATCAGTTGTGACACCGACTCGAGTTTTTGTGCCGCCAATATCAAAAACTATATATGTCATATCATTTTTATCTTATCACACACGATGTGCCAAGCTTCCACAAAAGAGGCGGTAAACTCCTCAGGGTTGGTTTTAATTATTTTAGTAAAATCAGAAAATTTTATCCATTCAATTGAGTCTACTTCTTCTCGATTAAACTTAATTTCTAATTTGGAAGAAACATCGACCCGGTATACACCATTAAAAAAGTGTTTAGTTCTAAATGGCGGCATTACTAAGATTAGTGGGTGTCCCTTAATACCCAACTCTTCCTCAAGTTCTCGAGCGGCCGCAATTTCATAAGATTCTCCCTCATCGACATGACCAGCCGCCGATTGGTCAAATTTTAAGGGGGTGAGGACTTTAGAACCCCGCCGCTGTATCAAAATTTCGTCTTTATCATTAAAAACAAGTATTCTGACTACTCGACGGATAAGGCCTTTTTTGATAGCAGCAAACAAATCCAGTGCCCCGATAACGGTATCGTTTTCATCAACGACGATTATTTTGTTATGGGCAGGTTTCTTAGAGACTAAGAATCTTTTTAGTGTATGTTTTATAAAGTTCAACATTTGGTTGGTCAAAAGCATTTAAATTTAGAAGTTCGGCGACATACATGGTCTCACGCAAACGCATAGCCATAAAAAGGCCAAGCTCGTAGGCCAGTTCATCATCAAAAATAGTGGTGCGGTGTGGTAGTTGTTCTTTGTGGTAAGCACTAACCACTCCTCCATAAATTGCAGTGGTGACTTCTTGAGCGGTGAACTTTGAGAATTGCTTACCAAGACCCTGTTTAGGGATTTTGAAATCAACGGTTTCATCGTCGAAAGTTACAAAATCAGTATAGACACCAGGGAAACCCGCCAGATAGAGCTGGCCAATAGAGTGAAGTTCAACAGGTGTGGAAATAGTAGGTAGAAAGCCTTTGGTGACGGGTTTCTTGTTTCTATCGAGTTCTTTACCAATACTCTCGGCAAAGAGTTGGCGGTACCAAGCACCGAGTTTTGCTAAGCGTTTTTCAAAAGCAAAAAAGTTATAGTGGCTGAACTTCTTTTGCATAAGCAGGGATAAACGTGCCGCTGACTCAGCTACTACTTTTTCGATGTCTTCTTCATGAACCGCAAGAAAACCTTCAATAAAAGCCTCTGTATCATGCCGTAATAGTGTGAGTGGTATTAAGCCAACAGCAGTCCCGACCGAGTAACGTCCGCCAATAATTTCTGGTAGAGCAATAGTGTGGGCGCCTAGTTTCTTACCTAACTTTGCAAGTTCAGTTCCCTGGTTACCAATGAAGATAGTTTGTTTATAAATACTAACGCCAAACTTCTGCTTCAAAGCATCAAGCACAACGGCTGCGTTTACTTGTGTTTCGGTGGTGCTCCCAGACTTACTAATTACGCAAACTGCGATATCGGAGACTTTTTTATATTTAAGAAACTCAGTGAGAGTGGTGGCAATTTCATTAGCTGCGATGGTGTCGAGCACCGTGAGCTTCACTTTTCCTTCATCAAGTACACTATGCACAGCTTCGACACCAAGACTAGAACCTCCGATTCCGATAAGTAATAGGTGTTTAATCGATTTAAACTCCCGCTTAACAAAAGCTAGTGTGTCCTTCACTTCTGGATGAGCAATGTAGGCTAGCGAATACTCCGATACTGTATCGTCAAAATCGCTCACCCTTTGCAGGACAGCTTCTCGATATAGGCTTAGCTTTTTAACCTCTTTTTTAAGTGCAGTTGGAGCAATTTGGTTGTAATCAGCAAATGAAAGGCGCATGGTTAAAGTTGTCTAGTGTTATTTTTAGTATCAACGTGTTTTATGAGGTACTTATAGGCGTCATCGACTGAGTCCACTAGCTCAAACAAAGCCAAATCTTCGGGACCAATGGTGCCAAACTTCTTCATCATGTCTTTTTCAAAAAAGCGAATTAGTGGTTCCCAAAATTCCTTGCCGTAAAGAATGATTGGAATCTGTTCAATTTTTTTAGTCTGGATAAGAGTGATAATTTCAAAAAATTCATCCATTGTGCCGAAGCCTCCCGGGAAATAGATATACGCTTCAGAAGCAAAGGTAAGCATTACTTTACGAGAAAAGAAAAAGTCAAAACTAAGGGAATGGGTAGTGTACGGATTGAGTTTTTGCTCATAAGGTAGCTGAATATTGAGCCCGACAGATTTGCCACCGACTTTGAAAGCACCGACATTAGAAGCTTCCATGATACCCGGGCCGCCGCCAGAGACAATCGCAAACCCTTTCCTAGCCAGCTTTGAAGCTAGCTCTTCAGCCGCTTTGTAATATTTGTTGTCGGGACGAAGACGAGCACTTCCCCAAAATGTGACCGCCAGGCCAGTATCACGCAAAAGTTCAAAGCCTTGCACAAATTCCGACATAATGCGGAAGACACGCCAAGATTGCACTGCGTCACCGTCAGTACCTTTCGGGTTTAGTAATTCGTTTTCAAGCCGGCAAACATATGGTGTGACCGACTTGATGGTAACTTTCTTTTTCCTTGGAAACATGGCTACATTGTAGCATTGTCACTACCAGGGAATTTCGTATTGTGTGAACTCTGGTAGGAGTTTTTTGTTGTAGAGAAGCCGGGAGATGGTCTCGGCGTGGCACATGGCGCCAGTCAGAGCATTGTGCGGTTCTGGTTCGTCGGGAATGCCGCAGTAGTTGAGGACCAAGTCGAGATTAAGCGCACTGCGACGATGCTCCTCGTCAAGCGGTGGCACGACTCCCCTTTTAACCATATGCATCCAGCACAGTGAATGCACATCAATAGTGCGGTGAGCAAAGTTCCAATCAAGGTGAGCCCGCAAAGCGGCTTCGCGCGCCATGTCTCGGTCGAAGGAGACATTTTGTCCGCCCATGGTGCGATTATGGAGATCTTTCGACCAATCAATGAAATTGCGAATCAATTCGGCTTCAGTCATTTTGTTGGGATCGAGAATCTCTTCGCGGGTGAAGCCGTTAACCTCAAGGGCATCGTCTTCGATATGTGCCCCCTCCCACACCCGACACTCAGCGTAAAAACGGTTGGTGGGATTCTCCAAGTCCAACGCCCCCAAAGAAACAATCGAATGTTTCTCCCGATTAAGTCCAGAGGCTTCGATATCAAGAATTAGCATATGAAGAACATTCTAGCATCTCACTGAAGGCTTTACAAAGACACTATTTCGTGACATTGTAATCGACGGATGATCTTCCACATCCTTTGCCCAACACTAATGGCCCCTTTTGGGTCAGGAGGTACTGATGATTTGCATTGAAGAATTTCGCGCTATCGTTGATTGTGCTCTTGAAGATCAGCGTGCTTTTGAAGCCGTCGAGAATGTCGACGTTCTGAAGAAAGCAGTTAATGAGTTGTACCACCGAATTCCTCTCGAGGAACTCATCAAGCGTCTCACCAGCTCAGAGCATTGTGCTGAACTCTGTCTCCATCTCAATCGAAAAACCTTCAGAGGAGAAGAGGCTCGAACGGCTTTACGTCGCATGGGCAACAATCCAGGAGCGATAAGTCATCACGATAATACGGCTAGTGATGCACTATGCGAAGTTGTCAACGCGCTCTGGCGCCACAGTATCAATGAATACATCATCCGTGACGACTTTCGTCGTGCGTGGGATGAAATCAAAGCAGCGTTCCGCGGCTTCGACGCCCCGAAATACGAAGCTGGCCAGCCTCCTGAACAGGGAGAACTGTGTGCAGCGAGCGATACTATCGAGGACTCCGTGCGTTTGCTTTTTGATGGTATGCAGAAAGCAGGACTGGTCGAAGCATTAAAATCTCAAAGCCGAAGAGTTCCTTACAGTTGGAGTGATTTTCCAGTCGTGCCCCCTGTTGCTGGCTGGCCCTGGGCAGCTGCACTACAGGGTGGAGCCGACCGCTCTTATTACACGCCAATTTCGTATCTCGCTAGCACTGGGATAAAGGTACTGGCTATCGTTGCGGGACTGAATGCTGTGCGAGCCAAAAAGCCGTCGCGAAAAAAGTCGAAGGGATAAGAGACCAAGATTGGTCTATGGGTGCGCGGAGCTTCGGCTTCGCGCGCTTTTTTTATTAATCCACAACTTAATAAAGGCAGAAAAGTGCTTAGATGCTAGGCGTCGAGACTAAATAAGCTAAGGTGTACTTTATGTGCATTGAAGATTATTTGGTTGAAGACAACAACGCAGATGAGTGCTTTTCTGCCTTTATTGCAAACCCTTGCAGTTGGCGGCAGGCGTATAGCCAGCAGCTTTAGCTTCGGCGATGGTGGCGAAAGTTATTAGATTCTCTGGTTTGATACTTTTGGCGCCTGAGCAGGTCGGTAGATGATATTTGGTGCCGGATTTGGAGGCGACGACTTCCCCACTCACACTGGATGATTCCTTTGTCACAGTCGAATTGGTGGTGATGGGGGTGGGAGTAATACTGGTAGACTTCACTATTTGTGATGGGGTTACGAGGACTGCGGAGGCGTTGTTTTTAAGACTATTGCTAGCGGCTTTCTGCATGACTGATTGTCTGCCCAAACCAAACGAAGCGATAGCGATAAGTAAAAGCAACGCCGCAAAATAAAGGCTATCATCTCCTACTAAGGACTTGAGTTTTTCGCACAAATGTCGTATACTCGTCGGCACTAACTAATTATACAGTAATCGTATGGCACATAAGAAAGCTGGTGGGACCAGTAAAAACCTCCGCGATTCGCAACCAAAAATGCTTGGTGTGAAGCGTGGAGATGGACAAGCAGTCAAAGCTGGCGAAATTATCGTTCGCCAACGAGGTACAAAAATTGAAGGCGGTAAAGGGGTCCGTATCGGCAAAGATCACACTATCTACGCCGTTACCGAAGGAAAGGTCGCTTTTCGCGACATGCGTAAGATTCGTTTCAACGGTCAGCGCGTAACCAAGAAGGCAGTTGATGTAGTTGGAAAGTAAAGCTTAAAGAAACCGGCCAGTCCTAGGACTGGCCGGTTTCTTTGACTTATGTCAATGTTTTGTCTACTATTCTGCCAGACCGCACAATTGAAAGGATTAGCGATGTCTGAAGTAAATATTATGCATCATTCACCGAGCGAAGTATGCGAGCTCATGCTACTGCTGCGCGAAGAGTTTGATTGGGTCGCCACTAGGTGTAGCGG
This sequence comes from Patescibacteria group bacterium, assembly GCA_038061715.1. Classification (GTDB taxonomy): domain Bacteria; phylum Patescibacteriota; class Minisyncoccia; order Phycocordibacterales; family UBA918; genus OLB19. The sequence goes on along the minus strand of JBBTYP010000011.1, from coordinate 15,009 downwards.
TGTGCTTCTCAAAAAAGAGGCCAACCGACCGGAGGAAATGCTGGCAATGCTTAGCAACACTAAAATACTCCTAACTACGCTTGATACACCAATACTGCAGCAACTTTATCGGCGTACGCTTGAACGGGCGGCCATTGACTTAGTCCAACATATTCGAGCAGATTTGAGCTTTCTTGAGACAGAGGCGGGCCAGCGCTTTTGGCAAAAGCTAACTTCCCATCTCATTAGGGCAAATACTGCTGGTTACTTCAGCAAGGAGTTCAGGCCCTATCTGGTGTGTATTACCGACTCTATTGCCGAAGCTGCCAACCTTCTTCGCAGTCCGGGCATGCTGAGCACAGCTGCTACGCTTCGTTGTTATGACGACATGCAACTCACCTCGGCCTACGTGCGAGAGCGGAAGCAGTGGCAGCTTGAGCCTATGGCAAATTGACTCTTAGCTGCTTAGGACAAAAAAGGCCTGGCGATATACTGCCGGGCCTTTTCTTTACTTACTCTTACTTCCTACTTTTCTCTAACTTCTACTTTCTCTACAATAATCGGCTCTAACGGCACATCACGAGGGTTGGTTTCTACTTGAGCAATCGCATCGATTACCTCCATACCACTGAGCACTCTTCCGAACACTGGATGTTTTGAAGTCAGGGGCTCTTTATCAAAGTCGAGATTTACATTGTCGACTAGATTGATAAAGAACTGACTGCCGCCGCTATTCGGACCACTGTTGGCCATAGAAATGGTACCTCGTACATTACTCAGATACTCTCCCTTAATATGCTCATCTTGAATACTGTAACCAGGATTACCAGTGCCGTAGCGCATTACTTCATCGGTCTTACTAATCGGATCGCCGCCTTGAATCATAAAACCTTCAATCACACGATGGAACTTAGTCCCGTCATAAAAACCCTCACTGACAAGCTTCTTAAAATTACCGGCGGTAATCGGCATTGTGTCTTCAAACAGCTCAATCTCGACGACTCCCATACTAGTAGTCAAAACGGCTACTGGATTATCATTATTTGTCATCTCTACATCATACGCAGTAAGTTGATCCGCCGTAAGTGGTGCAGGAAGGGTTTCTGTGGTTTTCTCTGAGACATCCACTTGCGCTTCATTTGGTGAATCAGGACCAAGCCACATCGCAATCGCGGTAATCAGCGCTCCACAGAGCACCAAAACAGCGATGGTTGGTAAAGCGCGTTTGAACATGTCGTTGTTTTGCATATAGGTTACTTCTTAACAATATTAATAATGTAAGGGATTTTGTGATCAAGATGAATCAACTCAATCTCATGGGCACCAAGTGACTTAATCTGCTCAGCTATCACTACCGAGGAAGCCTCTAATTGCACGCTTGCTGCCCTCGCCGCCAACACTACGTCGGTAGCATGGACAGCTTTAAATAAGTGTCCTTGCTCGTTGGCCTCGGTGGCGATATTGAGCTGAATTTTTTTCAGTGCCTCAGCCGCCTCGAGGAAGGCTTCGGCTTTAGCATCTTTGGAGGCAGCTGCCCCAGCGTTAAGCGACTCAATTCTTTTAAGATTTTGTGGCGTCGCTGGCAGCGCCCATTTCTTTGGAATGAGTTGGTTTTGGGCGTAGCCATCAGGTACCTCTACGATTTGATTTCTGCGGCCGATTTTGGCCACATCACGGACTAGAATTACTTTCATACAGAAATACATTTACTAAGCTAATACGTCTATTCTACAAAATTATGACCTAGCCACCAACTGGCTCTCCAAAATCAGCTGACAAACTCTGGCTTTCGATCGTCTCGCCTCTAAGAAAGCGTAGAGCGGCGTCTTTTTGAGGATCAATCCCTGCCTCCCGATCTTCTGGTGTACGCTTGATAACATAATCTGGACTCAAACCACCATCAGAAATTGAAACGCCATTTGGAGTAAACCATCTAGCTACTGTGACCTTAAGGGAAGAACCGTCTTCTAAGCGAACCAGCTCTTGCACTGAACCCTTACCGAAGGTGGGTAAACCAATTATGGTTGCCACGCCGTGGTCCTTGAGGGCACCAGCTAGAATCTCGGAAGCAGAAGCTGAGCCGTTATCAACCAACACCACTAGATTTTTAGAAGTAAAATCTTTTACCTGGCGGTTACGGGTACGGAAAACCTTGTCTTCACCAGTCAAACCGCCCTGCTCCTTTACGACCACCTTACCTGACGGCAAAACGAAGCTGGCAATATCAACCGCACTTTGCAAGAAGCCGCCCGGATTGCCACGTACGTCGATGATAAGTTTTTCTGATTTACTGGAGACAAATTCGTTCATCGCTGCTTGCATTTTTGATTCAGAAACAGCGTTAAAACTGTATAAAGAAATCACAAAAATGTCTCCTATCTTTTCGGTTTTCACGGTCGGAATGTCAATATTGTCTCTAGTCACAGATTTCTCGATGAATTCCGATTGGCCTTCACGGTAAATGGAAAACTTTACCACGGTTCCCTTTTCGCCTCGAATCAATTTAACCGCTTCATCAATACGCATACCTTCGGTGCTGTTATCGTCAATCTTAACCAAGATATCTCCAGAAAGAATGCCAGCACTCTCAGCTGGAGTGCCTCCGAGCGGAGAAATGACAGTAATGAGTCCGTCGCGTAGTCCGACTTCCATACCAACCCCACTGAAGTTACCTGAGATATCATCTTCAAATTGCTCCGCCTCAGATGGTGGCAAGAAGATTGTGTAGGGATCTCCATAGGAGTCTACTAGGCCTTTAATTGCTCCGTAGATTTTTGTCTCCTCGGCCACGCTGGCTGTACTGCTAGCTGAACTAAATTTTTCTTCCAATAGTGTCCAAACTTTCCAGAACTCATTTAAACTAACCCCTTCTTTAGGAGCGACTTTTTCAATACCAGGTAGGTAAGTTTTAAAGTTCAATGGTTGGCCCAAAATCGTGCCAGCCTGGCCGATATAAATACCCGAAATAAACAGACCGATCGCCAAAACCGCAAATAAAGTGTAACCGATAAGGTTTTTGTTGGGCTTTCCGCTCACAATCGAGCCATTATGTTCTTCATTCATGAAATGCATTATCGCATGTTCTGTCTAGCTACCAAAGCGATTAACGTGAATCACCCCTATTTTTTGGATATAAGTTACCAATTTGCTACACTAGATGGAATGTTTGGCAATATCTTTGGTAAAAAAACCCCAATTTCTCACCCTGAAATTAAGCTGTACAATTCGGAAAGCAACTCGTTAGAGACTTTTCAATCTTTAAACGACTCTCATGTCACCATGTACAGTTGTGGTCCAACCGTATACGACTATGTACATATTGGTAATTTACGCTCATATCTCTTCCCCGATATTTTAAAACGAGTTCTCATCAAAAATGGCTATTTGGTAAAGCACACAATTAACTTCACAGATTTCGGACACCTCTCAGACGACGCAGATGCTGGTGAAGACAAGATGATGAAAGGTCTCAAACGCGAAGACTTACCTATCACTCTCGAAGGTATGCGTAGACTCGGTGATATCTACATCAAAGCTTTTGTGGACGACACCGAAGAACTTCAAATCATGCCACCCACTACCTGGGCAAGGGCCAGTGATTATGTTGGTAAGCAAGTCAGTTTGATTAAAACTCTCGATGACAAAGGTTATGTTTATGAAACTTCTGATGGTGCTTACTTTGATATTAGCAAATTCCCTACCTATGGCCGCTTAGGCAAAATTAACATTAATAAATTGCAAGAAGGGGCTCGAGTAGAAGTTAATAGCGAAAAAAAACACCCAGCTGATTTTGCTGTTTGGAAAAAAAATGAATTAGGTTGGCCCAGTCGCTTTGGTGCCGGATTTCCTGGCTGGCATATCGAGTGTTCGGCGATGGCTTTTGCTACCCTGGGTAAACAAATTGATATCCACACTGGCGGTATCGACAATATGCCAACTCATCACAACGGTGAAATTGCTCAATCTGAAAGTATTACCGGTAAGAAATTTGTACAATACTGGATGCATGGACAACACTTGCGTATCGACAACCAGCGCATTGGCAAGTCATTGGGTAATTCAGTCACACTCCGACACCTGCGCGAGCGGGGCTTTACGGGCGATGACTATCGCTACTGGCTTCTCACCGCTCACTATCGCTCACCAGTAAACTTCTCCTGGGAGGCCCTTAAAGCTTCCAAGCAAGCTCTTTATCGTCTTAAACGCTATATGTACGAAGAGTTCAAGCAACGTTCCAATATCCCCGATGCAACTTACATGGAAAAATTTGATGCTTGTTTGCGCAACGACCTTGATACTCCAGGTGCCATCGCCGTCTTGTGGGACATGATAAAAGACCCTAGGCTCGAAGAAAAAACCAAGTGCGGTACTCTAATGGCGATGGACGATGTATTAGATATTGGCCTATCGGAAGATGTGGCTGAGGGTAAGCGGCTCTTAGGGGTGGTGGGTAGCACAGAACTGCCAGCGGAAATTCAAGAACTAATAGACAAACGTGAGGTAGCTCGCATCGCCCACAATTGGGCCGAGGCTGATTTCCTGCGCGATGCCATTGCTCGTAAAGGCTATCTAGTCGAAGACACTCCTCAAGGCCCCAAACTGACTAAACTATGACCTACGCCAAACTGAACTGTTCACGTTGAGAAGACAGTAAAATACGACGAAGTGCCCATTGGTACAGTGAGGAATATTTTGCGTAGAGTAACGAAGAATTGTGCCCTTTTTGTAGGTCATATCCACACAACTCACACTGTCCCCAACTATGCCGTCAAGAGTATATCCATCAGCAAAATGTTAGAATCAAATGACTATGGCTGACCCAACTCTCAATCGCTCACTCCGAAAACCACCACAAAACGTTGAAGCGGAAAAAGCTTTGCTCGGGGCAATTATCCTGAAGCCTGACGTTATGCACGATGTCTCAGTTACAGTTTTTCCTGAGAGTTTTTACGCCGACAAACACCGCAACATCTATCAAGCGATTTCTCATATTTTCTCTAAAGGTGACCCGATTGACCTCATTTCCGTAGTAACCAAACTCAAAGATATGAATGCGCTCGACCGCTCTGGTGGTGCCGCGTATATTACCGAACTCATCGAAACCGTTCCGGCGGCGGGCAATGCTTCATACTATGCCGAACAGGTTCTCAACAAATCTACTTTACGCAATCTCATCCACGCGGCAGATGACATCGCTGAAATCGGTTTCTCCGATCCTGAAAGTGTCGATGAAGCGCTTGACCAAGCCGAGAAAAAAATCTTCCAAGCTACCCAAGCTCCCTCTTCACAAAAGTTCCGTCCAATCGGTAGTGCTCTTAAGGAAGCCTGGGAACGTTTCGAGCACCTTAGTGCTAACCCAGAAATGAAACGGGGTGTACCGTCCGGCTTCACAGCTCTTGATAATGTTCTCTCGGGCTTTCAGAAATCCGACTTAGTAATTCTGGCCGCTCGGCCTTCAATGGGTAAAACCACTTTTGCCCTTGATATCGCCCGTAATGCCGCTTTGCAGTACGGTTCTTCAGTGGGAATTTTTTCGCTCGAAATGAGTGCCCAACAACTAGTAGATCGTATGTTGGCGGCGGAGTCAGGGGTCGACTCTTGGAAACTACGGACTGGTCGACTTACCAATGACCATGAGTATGAGGCCCTTCAAAGCGCCATGAACAAACTTCACAAAGCTCCGATACACATCATTGATGAGGCCGCGATGAACATCGTGAAGATGCGTTCAGCGGCTCGGCGGCTTAAGAATGAATACGGTCTTGATATGCTCATTGTCGATTACCTCCAGCTTATGTCCCCTACCCTTAGTAAAGGTAGTGACAGCATGGTGCAGCAGATTACTGAGATTTCTCGTTCACTCAAAATTCTCGCTAAGGAACTTGAGATTCCAGTTATTGCGCTCTCGCAGCTCTCTCGGGCTGTGGAGCAACGTGGTGGCAAGCCACGACTGTCTGACCTACGTGACTCCGGTTCTATCGAACAAGATGCCGACGTCGTGATGTTTATTCACCGTGAGGATAAGATGAATAAGGACAAAGAGTCAGAGCGACCAAACATCGCCGAGATACTAGTCGAAAAGCACCGTAACGGCCCGACCGGCCACGCCGAACTCTACTTCGACGGTAAGCATGTTCGTTTCCTTAATCTTGATACCCATCATAGTGCGGTTGGAGGTGACGATAATTTTTAAGCTCGCACTTTTTATGCAACAACAGCTTTGAGCGTTAGATATTACTTGATATGAACAATCTAGATAAATTAATAACCTTATTTGAATCCTTTCCTGGTGTGGGCGCACGACAAGCCAAGCGGTTTGCTTTTCATGTCCTTACTATGAACGCTGCCGACGTGACCGAGCTGTCCAAACTCATCGCTGAGATTAAAGGTAGTGTAGTCGAGTGTGATAGCTGTCATCGTTTCTTTTCTAAAAACGGCGGCACTTCGAATCTTTGTTCAATTTGCGGTTCACAAAATCGCGAGCACGACCGCCTGTTAGTGGTCGAACGTGATTCTGACATCCAAGCCATCGAGCGAGCTTCAGTATACAATGGCTTGTACTTCGTACTGGGAGGTACAGTGCCACTCCTGCGCTCCACTGACAATGAGAAACTCCGCGCTGGCGCGCTTAAGGCCACCGTACAAGCTCGCATTCCCGAAGGTCTTACTGAAGTCATTCTCGGCTTCTCAATTAATCCCGATGGTGAAAATACTGGTCGCTTTATAGAAACCGTACTTGAACCTATTTTAAAAGAAACTCCCATAAAGCTATCACACCTCGGTCGCGGCCTCTCCACCGGTAGTGAGCTTGAGTACGCCGACGCTGAAACTATTAAAAATGCATTGAAAAACCGATTTTGAGATTTTAGACTTACGTGATATCGTGCTAGCCGACTTAGTAGAACGGAGAATTTCAGTGCCAATACTGTCAGCCGAAAAATACGATCAAGCTCGAATCAAGATTGCCCAACAGCGCGGTATTCTCTGCCCTGAAGAAGCGCGTAGAGAAATTTCCGACGACATGATTCGTTCGTTTGGTCTGGTGTTACTGGAGCTACATCGTCACGATTCACGCGCAATAGTGGCCCCATGAATCAAACCGCCCGGCGTTATCACAAACGCCGGGCATTGTTTTTTATATATATTATGCTATAATATTCTTATACGTAGAGGAGACGTTATGAAAGAAATGCCAGTTCCTTGCTCCGACCCGAGCGTATACGAAATGATCAGAACTCATTTCGCTCGGGAAGAAAAACTCGATCCAAAAATGGCGAAGCTTCGCTATTCCGATCGAAAACTGCAGATTGCAGAAGAAGTAGATCCAACCCTGTTCAAACACTGGGCGAACACTGCCGCCACCCGTCTTGAACAAACACTGTAATAGCGAAAGGCCGGCCCATTCGGGACCGGCCTTTTTCATTCTTTAAACAATCTTTTCGATCTTGATAGAAGCGTAGTGTTGTCGGTGTCCAATTCGTCTATCGCGGTTACTCTTTGCTTTGTAACGCACGATGGTAAGCTTCGGGCCCTTAACTTCTCCTAGGTAAGTTGCCGTTACCTTAGTGCCAGTATGCGGAGTTCCTACCTTGGCTGATGTACCGTTGTCAGTCATAAGTACGGTGTCAAATTCAATCTTGTCACCTTCGCTATGATTACCAAGTAGCTCGACTTCTATAGTCTGTCCTTCGCGAACGACATATTGCTTACCGCCCGTAGCGATAACCGCAAATGCCTTTTTTACTGTATCTGTTGCCATGATGGGCAGTATAATACAAGAAATCAGCTTTTTTGCAAGCTCGCACTACTAATTTTCAGAATACTGGTCTTTAGACCAGTGGACGAAGTTCTTTCTGAAAAATAGTGTGCAAGCAAGGATTTCTCAAAGTTCTCAAATTTTTAAAAAATGCGGAGGGTTACCCTGGTATTTCTATGCCCAACATCAAATATTGGACGATCGGACGGAATAATAAAACATTGCCTTTTGCAAACATTTCTAATATACTAGCTCTGGACAAATTTAAGGTTCGTTGTATAGAGTAAAAATGCCAATTTGGTAACGAGGAGAAGATTTATGCCTGAAAAAACGACCATCCGTCAGCGCTCTGGCCGCCACTGCAAGGATGTCCTGGTGCAGCTGCAAAAGTCCGCTTCTGAGTACCGCCAAGGGGAACGGCTCGATATAGAAGTCGCTGGACGCAGTATCAAGGTCTATGTCGAAATTCCACTTTCGGAACACAATCCTATTCTCTACGTAGCATGACTGGAGTTAGCTATGAAAGACTTTAAAGTTCTTCTGGTTAGCCTCGGGCTAACTTTTCTTTCCCTGGCGACGGTAGCTGTTCAGGGTTTTATCACCAACGACCAAGGCCTCTTGATGGCCGCTGGTGCCTGTTTTTGGATAGGAATGGTAATGACATTCCTTAGTGTTTACGATTTGGTGGGGTCCGTCATGGACTACATCGTCCAGAAACTAAACACCCTGTTCCTGCCCTAACGGCGACGGCCGCGCACCCCTGGTGCCGCGGCCGTTTCTTAAATCCACCCTCACTTATTAAAGTGTCAAACATAGGGTGTTTGACACTTTAACTAACACTGGATGTCAGCCAAAAGTTTTATAAAAACTAGCGATTAATCGCTAGTTTTTGATCGCCTTTTTAGTTTAGTTTATTCATCTTTTTCTTTTGGTTTTTCTAGCGACATAACTTCTACTGCGGCGGATTCGCCAGTGATACGTAAAATATCCTTATCAATTTTCCCTAGCTCCTTATAGCCGGTGTTGTAGTGATTGACGGTTGTTTCAAGTGTCTTACCCAGCTTGTTGTAGTAATCCTCATAGCGTGCAATATGCCCTGATAGCTTCTCAACATTCTTGATGATGTCTTGCGCTTTTTCTTCAATTTCCATCGCCTTAAGCCCTTGCAAGACTGTCTGGAGATAAGCCAAAAATGAAGTTGGTGACACAATAATCACCTTGTACTTGCCAGCCGCTCGTTGGATTAAATTGTCTTCTCCCGCCCCCACTTTATTGGAAAGTAAGTCATAGTAGATTCCCTCGTGCGGAATAAACATAAAGGCGAAGTCGGTCGTCTTCTCGGTGGGGCGAATGTACTTAGCTGTTTCAGAGATACGCAACTTTAGGTCATTCACAAATACTTTTTCAAACTGCACTTTATCGGCGCCATCAGCTGCTTCAGCAAAACGGTTGTAGTTATCGAGTGAAAACTTGGAGTCAATCGGAATGATCTTTCCTTTTACAAACACTACCGCGTCGACAATCTCCCCATCATTAAAGGCGTATTGCATTTGGAAGCTGTCTGGTGGCAGGACATTTTGTAAGACTGTCTCTAGATAGTATTCGCCTAAGATACCCCGCTGCTTTGGGTTCTTCAAAATATTTTGCAGTTCTTTAAGTTGGTCGGCGACAGCAAACACTTGCTTAGAACTCTCCCCCACTTCGGTCGTGCGTTGCACTACGTCGCGTAGCTGTTCATTGACTTGACGATTTACCTCCTGAATCAGTTTCTGACTCTGACTACTTTGATCACGCATTGACTCATACATTTTGTCGGCGGTTTGTCCCATACGAGCGTCCATAGTACGGGTAAGATCTTGTAGCTGTTTTTGCAGCAAAACCATCCCTTCAGTATTTTCCTGTTTTTGCTCCTTTGGCTTCAGGAGTTGCCACACCACCAAGGCATTGACGGCAACTAGTAAAATAATGAGGATAATGAGTATCGGTTCCATGCCAAATATAATAACATTATGTGTTAAAATGGGCCCATTATGTTACAAGAAGAAATAAGGGCGTCGCTTAAGGACGCCATGAAAGCCCGCGAAGAAGTGCGCCTGCGGACTATCCGCAGCATGCTCACTGCTTTTACTAATGAAGCAGTTGCTTCAGGCGGTACGCCGCAAACTATATTGAACGATGAGCAAGTGCTCGCTGTCATTAAGCGACTAGCCAAACAGCGCAAAGAATCAATCGTGCAGTACGAGGCCGCCAATCGCCCTGAACTAGCTGCGCCAGAAAAAGACGAATTGGTGGTACTTGAGAGTTATCTCCCCCAGATGATGAGCCTAGACGAAATACGCCCGATTGCTGAAGCCAAAAAAGCCGAACTCGGAATTGAGGATAAGAGTAAAATGGGTATGCTGATGGGTGCCATTATTAAAGAGCTAGCCGGCCAGGCCGATGGCGCGGATGTGAAGTCTGTTGTCGAATCACTGTTTTAATTATGCAAAAATTTGAGTCTAACCAAAGCGACCTTTCAAGAGCGGACATCCTACGTTCTGATATTAAAGCCTTACAAAATAACAAAATAGCTAACACTTCCGATGCAAAGTTTGCTGCTGAGATACAAGAAGAAATCGAGCTGCGTGAGGCAGAGCTACGTGAATTGGAGACTAGACATTAATTTCGTTCCGTTGTATAAAATACTTAGAGCAGTTCCGCTCATGGTGAAAGGAAATTTGGCGTGGCTACACAGTATCGACACGACAGTGGTCCTCTCATTGTCGAGCCAATTTTGAGTAAGATCTGTTGGAAAGAATACGACCACGAGCGTCGCGATTTCGATTATTCTAATTTGTCACAAACAATAATATTTTTGAAATCGGGAGGCGCAAGAGCCCACAGACAGGACTACTCAGAGGCGGCTACCTTTGCCCTTAAACAGCTTAAGGTGCCCGAATCAGAGTGGACAGTCATTCGTGCCCTTGCTTCGGAGTATTTCAAGCAAGTGAAGGAGGCCTTGGTTACTAAACCTCTCCTCGACAAACACTGGCTGGTATCGGTGGAGGAAAATACCAGGGAGGTTACCCTTTTCCACCACCCGACCCAAACCAAGTCCGAATCATTTTTCAGTAGCCAGGGCTTTCAGCTTGGTTCGGTGACAGTGGAAGGTCGTCCCTGTCGAAACCAGCATCATATTGAAATGCACCAAAACAAGGGTACCGAGGTTGTCTACTCCATTCTTTCAGGAAGCTAAGCCTGAATTTGAGCAGAATCGGCAGCCTCAGACTTAAGTCGCACTTTAACCAGTGCGGCTTTTCTTTACATAATTGACTAAGTATGCTTTAATAATGCTTGTCATTTTGGACAAAGAGGGGTTAGGTATGTGCAAAATTTTTGAAACCACGAGAGCTTTTGTTCTCAAGCCTGAAATGCTTGGGCAACAGGGTGCTCGGCTCTCAATTATTGAGGAGTTCGAGCGTATCCAGAAGGGATACGACAACGAACTGGAGATCTTGTTTCGTAAAGACGGAGGCTTCATCATTTGCCTCCCCGACACCTTTACGAAGGAAGACCTCATTGAAGCGACCTTACATCTGGCGGATTTTCTCGAAACCTCCCCCAGGCTCATCGATCGAACTCGGCTTTGCTGAATATCGACGAACCCATTCACGGCGCGCGGCTTAACCGCGCGCCACTTTTTTATACAAAATCCAATGGGGTGGCATCTTTAATATCAAACCTCCCTACCTTAATGCGACGAAGGTCTTGAAGAGTGGCGGGATAGCCAAGGCGCCGACCGAGTTCTTCAGCCAGCGAGCGGATGTAAGTGCCCGAACCAACCGTAAAGCGCACTGTCGCTACCGCTAGCTCTTTGTGTATCATCAATGCTACACAAAGAGCCTCATCGACCCGCATCTGTCGCACGGGAACTGTAAGCACTACTTCCCCTGTCTCTTCCGCTTGACGTGCACGCTTATACATCGGGACACCATCGACTTTGATTGCACTGTAAGCCGAGACGGGTAATTCCAAAGTTCCCAGCATTTTAGCTAAAGCACTCTCCACTTCTTCCAACTTTAATCCTTCGACTTTTTTAGTTTTTACTATCTCACCTTCCATATCTCCAGTCGTGCGACTCTCACCAATTCTAATTTCGGCAATGTACTCCTTATCAAGTTTCACTAGATCAGCCAACTTTTTGGTACCTGGGCCAACGCCAATTATCATCAAGCCAGTTGCCAATGGATCCAATGTCCCAGCATGCCCCATCCGAGGAATTTTTTTAGCGCTTTGCTTTGTCGCGGCGGTCGCATCGTCAGGCACTGTACCTGACAGTACACTTTCTTCCGCTGACTCCCTTGCTCCTCGCATCTCATCTAAAGAAATCCCTCTGCCTTCTCTGTACTGTTTTCTCAAAACACGAATTACATCAAAGGATGTGATTCCTTTCGGTTTATCAATCAGCAATAATTCTGGAACTTCGGACATAGTTTAAAGAATAAGGAGTGTCGGGTTGAATACGAGGATGGCACCAAGAAGCAGCATTAGAACTCCACCGATTAGGAGTGATAGTTGGGCATATTTGCCACCGTGTGCTTGGAGCTTGGAGTAACCCCAGATAGCAAGACCAAACACAATAAAATCGTCCACCATATAGCCCGCTGTGTAAATAAGTATGTACCACTGTCGCTCAAGCGCACTCAGCATATTGATTTCAAGAATCTTGGTGTAGGCCTGAGGAATACCGACTGAACAAGCAAACTCAATTATATTGACCGAAAAAGCAATCACTAGAATGGCGAGGATTGATGCAATGGTAATAGGTTGATTGATCACAGCCTGCAATTTATTGATGGTTTTTGTTTGAGTATCAAGGTTAGTTATGTCGCACACTAAAGTCGCGTCTTTATTTTTATGCCAGCGCCATAAAAAGAACGCTCCACCGCCTAAGGCGAGTACACCGACCAGCGGTGTGACGTATTGGTCGAGCGCCACAAAGTCCCACGTTTTGTACCAAACATTCAAAATAAGGTTGTACATAACTGCTTCGGCAACGATAAAGACGCCAGCCAAGAAAATCATTTTACGCTTACTACCAGCTTGTGACAGTAAAGTGAGGAAGGTGATCAATACCCACATGGCACAAGGGTTGAAACCGTCAACCACACCAAGCACGGCCGAGAGTGTAAACAGCGAAAAGGTTTGCAAATCTACTACTCCCAAAAATGGTAAATCAAACACGTACTGACTACCGCCGGTTGTCTCACAGGAAAGACCGGTGCAGCCGCCTCCCAGTACCACCTCTTGCTTTGCTGCTCTAGCTAGATGATCCTCTAGCGTATTGATATCTGTATACTTAGCTCGCTCCAAAGCTTCTTTGATAGCAACACCAGTTGTCTGCGGTCCATTGAAACCAGCCAGCACAGTCTCGCCGATGACAGTGACAGGAGTGACTTTCGAGACTTCGTGTTTAGCGGTGATTTGGTCGTAGAGCTGCTTGGCCTTGTCATCTTTAGTAATATTTAGATATTCATATTTAATATCTTCATCAAATAGGTATTTGAATTGTGCCTTACAAAAGCCGCAGTCATCCCGACCAAACATGTAAACCGTCGGCTCTGCGGTTAAGATGGCTTCCTCCGCCAAAACTGGATTAAAAGGACTTAAAACTAGGCAAAAGACAGCTAAGACGATACTTATTTTCTTCATGTCTGACATGCTACCACAAAATGATGTAGTATTCTCATTAATTCAAAACTATGCCTCTTGATACGAAAGCCGCTTTAAAACATTTCAAACAGCACGACCCGGTGATGGCTCATTTGCTTGAAACTTCTCTTAAAGGTACCGAGCCACTTACCCTTCCTACCCCCAAACGAAAGACTGAATACTTCGGAAGTATAGTCACCTCAATTATCAGCCAACAAATCAGTACCGCCGCTGCCCGTTCGATTAAAGCTCGCGTGATTGTCCTCCTTGGAAAACTGACTCCAGAAACTGTCCTAGCGGCGGATTTCTTAGAGCTCAAAAATTGTGGGCTATCAGCTAAGAAAACGCAGTACTTGAAACATAATGCAAAAGTGTGGCCCGAAATTCCCTACAAAAATTTTACCCTGATGTCAGATGATCAAATTATTGCTGAACTAACCAAACTCTACGGCATTGGTCGTTGGACTGCTGAAATGTTTTTGATGTTTTCATTGGCTCGACCAGATGTATTTTCTTATGGCGATCTAGGTCTGATGCAAAGCCTGTACTCAAACTACAACTATCAGCCTCGCTTTAAACGTAAAATTGAAAACACTATAAATTCATGGTCGCCTCATAAGACAGTCGCTTCTCTTGCTTTGTGGCACACAAGAGACAACTGATTATTTTAATAGAGCTCCGTGTCCGCGCTTGTCGATTTCTCGAAGCTCTAAAAGAGATTTTCTATAATCAGGAATTTGTTCAGCAACTAAGTCCCAAAATACTTTTCCATGATGAAGATGAGTGAGATGACAGAGTTCGTGGACGATAATGTAGTCAGCTAGCTGGGCTGGAAGAAAGAGAATCTTGTAGTTGAAATTCAGATTCCCTTTGGCCGAGCAACTCCCCCAACACCGGCGTTGATTTCGGATTGCAACCCGATTCCAAGAGAGCTGATAGTGCTGATTGAAATGCAAAAGGCGCGCCAAGACGAAAGCGCGCGCCTCTTCTTTGTGTGATACGTAATGTTTAGTAACCGTCGCAGCCCGTTTTCTAACTATTCTTATTCGCTTCCGAAAAAACATTCCGATCATACTATCACAAAAAACCGGCGCTACGCGCCGGCTTTTTTGTAATGACATTATTTATTAGTCATCATCTTCTTCGTCATCGTCATCGTCGTCATCTTCATCATCGTCATCTTCATCTTCATCTTCATCATCATCATCTTCGTCATCACTATCATCGGAATCGTCTACTCCAGTCGCTTCTTCCAGTGAGTCATTGGCTTTTTCAACCGCATTGTCAAACTGTCCGCGATTGAGTTTACGTCGGGCTTCGATAAGTTTCTTCTGGGCAGATCGAAGAGCATCGCGAGCATCATCGATTTCATCTTGATCAACATCTTCATCTTCCATAGTTTCGATGTCAGCTCTGAGATCATCGATAGCCTTTTGCGCCTCAGCAATAGCTTCTACAGCGTCGCCCCGAGTAGCGTCAGTTGACGAAGCGTTATCGTCATCATCTTCATCTTCCTCGTCATCATTATCTTCGTCGTCATCATTATCGTCGTCGTCATTATCTTCGTCGTCATTATCTTCGTC
>JBBTYP010000010.1:0-40467 GCA_038061715.1 Patescibacteria group bacterium | reverse complement strand
GTGCCCTGAGCCGAGCCGCAGTGATGTAAGCCTGCGAACGAACGAGGCGGGGTAGCGAGCACTTACTAGAATTGGAACGCAGTGAACAATTATAGTTAGTGACTCGTGACGCTCCAATTACGCCACTGCTCTGTCAGACAAAACCACTCCCAAGCGAGGCCGTCATGTATCGCAGATACAGGCGGCACGCAACATTTACAAAAAGAAAACCCGCCCACCAATGAAAGCGGACGGGCTTCGTTGATGAACGGGTTTAAGACGAATGTCACTTCGTCTTTCTGGCCTCGCAGCTCGGCGGGTTGCCCCGATAGAGTGTGCAGACCAGCGGCTTGTGGTTTGTCGCGTACGCGAGAGCAAGACTAACACTGAGCAACTCGTGCCGACCGCGGTTACCGCAGTTGAGCTGCATTTTTCCTTGCTCGTTGAAGCTCTCGACGCGACAAGGCACATCCTTGGCGAGCTCTGTGCTGTTAAGTTCAGCAACTCGGTCCTTCTCTATCTTTTCAGCCACACAGGACTGAAGTGTGGAGATAATGACGAGGATGAGGGCTAGGCACATCATTGCCTTCCAAGGAAGGATTACCTCGCGGACGATTCTAGGCGTTGTCGACATGGGAGATTTCCCTTCAATTGAAATTGATGATAGGACAGACTTTTTGCTTGACGGCAACCATGTAGCTCCAGACAACACTGGCGAAACTCGGCTCCTTTTGGGTAGATTCCATTTCGTTGGCTGCCGATTCTGCCTCGAGGGCTTCCGCTCGTTGTTTTTGCCACGACCAGTCCTCCCAGGTGCTCCAAACCTTCTGGGCAAGCCAGACGGCAAAAGTCAGAGCGACGATAGCTCCGATGATTAGCCCATAGCCGCCGAACCCGAACAATTGAACTGGAAGGTAGGTGACCGAAGCGATGGCTGCGGTATAGAACGCAATATGCAACAGAATGACGGCTGGTCCCCAGAGCAGGGAAACCCGCATGAAACTACAGAGATCAGCCCGATGTCTGTATTGACTCACACGCCAGTCTCGCTTATCCATAAATTCATCGATGAGGGCAAGGCAGAAGAAAAACCACCTCACGTACCATTGTTTTTTGTTGATGTCCACGGCTCGTCTCCTTTTGTTAGTAAGCCTTGTTCTGAAGGGTAACATTAATTTTCTAAAAGTCAACTATCCCCCCAAACTAGCTTTATTTAACAACCAAAACGCGGTATACTCGCAGGTACATATTATGGAGGAGCAAGATAAGTCGCACTTGTTGCCGTACGCCCGTAGAGCGGATTTTAAGGTCGGACGAGCTACTGAACTTTCAGGTCGTGATCGACGACTTTATCGTTTGTTGGAAATAATTCCAGGAGCTCTGTCTTGGACTATTCTGGTGGGAATGATTATGGCGTCAATTTACGCGCCCTTTTTTGCCGCTTACTTTATTATTGCTTTCTCGATTTATTGGGTACTCAAAACTATCTTTCTCTCCTACCACGTTCGCTACAATTGGAAGCGGTTGAAACATCATATGAAGATTGATTGGCAGGTTCTGGTGCGGCGCTTTAACTATGAGCACTTCTACCATTTGATTATTTTTCCGTATTACCCTGAGCCATACGAAGTGCTAGAGGAAGCGGTGAAGGGTCTTTTGAATGCCAAATACGACCATAAAAAAATGATAGTTGTACTTGCGGCTGAAGAACGAGCTGGAGCTGAGGCGATAGGGTATGCCAAACGAATCGAAGAAAATTATGGTCATCATTTCGGGCATTTCCTAGTTACCACTCATCCAGCCAATACCCCGGGTGAGCTAGCTGGTAAAGGCTCAAATACTCACCACGCCCTGGGAGTAGTGCAACGTGAAGTAGTCGCCAAATACAATATTCCGCATAAAGACATCATCACTTCTATCTTTGATGTAGACACTGTCATCTACCCAGACTACTTTAACTGTTTATTGTGGCATTTTCTAACGGTAGCGGATCCTTATAAGAGTGCGTTTCAACCAGTGCCACTTTTTAATAACAACCTCTGGGAAGCACCAGCGCTCTCGCGGGTAATGGCGATGTCGAGCACATTTTGGCAAATGATTATGCAGGAGCGCCCAGAAAAGTCTGCCACTTTTTCTTCGCACTCTGTCAGTTATCAAGCTCTTTATGAAATCGGGTATGGTCAGGCCAATGTTGTATCAGAGGACTCACGTATCTACTGGAACCTCTTGGTAGCAAATGACGGTAAATTCGACGTGGTGCCGCTTTCATATCCTATCTCGATGGATGCCACTATCGCACCTACCCTCTGGGGTACCATTAAAAATATCTACAAACAGCACCGCCGTTGGACCTACGGGGTAGAGAACTGGTGTTACATCACCTATCACTTTATCAAAAATAAAAAGATTCCCCTTAAGCGAAGGCTGTCTATCATCGCTTTGCAAGGAGAAGGGTACTCATCATTAGTAACAAATCCCATCCTGCTATTTATCCTCGGGTGGGCACCAATCTTCCTCGGTACGCGCGAGTTTCATGAAACAGTGCTCTCCTATGAGTTACCGATTATGGTGCGTAACCTGCTCATTATAGCGATGGGCGGGTTGGTTGTATCAGCGATTATTTCGCTTTCACTTACCCCACCACGCCCAGAGAAATATCCTCGGTTCAAGTATTTGGTAATGGTGGTGCAGTGGATCATGGTACCTATCACGATGATTGTCTTTAGTGCCTTACCTGGTCTTGATGCGCAGACCAGACTGATGCTCGGTAAGTATATGGGTTTTTGGGTGACGCCGAAGCGGGTTAATGTAAAATAATATTTATAAGCAATATGCCAATTGAACCAGAGATAAAATCACTCTCATATGGCCGCCGAAAGGGTTTTTTCTTGGTGCTAGTGGTCGTTTTTATTCTGGCACTACCCGCGTTCATTTTTTACACTTCTGGTTATCGACTTAATTTTGATAATGAAGAGACTTCGATCGTGACTACGGGCGGCGTCTATATTACGACCGACAATCTCGGCGTGGACGTTTATCTGGATGAAGAGAAAATTGAAAAACCGCGGCTATTTCGCAGCGCCTACTACATTCAAAATATTGAAAATGGTCTACACCGCTTGGTAGTACAAGGAGAAGGGTTGCAGACTTGGGTCAAAGTACTACCCGTTGATTCCTACATCGTGACCGAAGCGGCTGCTTTTAATATGCCGGAACTGCCGCATATCAGACCAATTGCGTCCCGTCTCAATCTAAGCGGCCAGGGTGTGTATGTGGTTGCCGGGAGCACATCAACCCCGCTCTTCACTAAAGCTACTACGACGGGAAACTTTGTCGTGGTCAATCGGGCTACACCAGCTAGTCTAAGAGTAAACAGCGAGTACGAATATACAGTTGATTTATTTGCGACTACCACTGCCACTAGCACATCGGTCTTTAATCGTCTTGAAGAAGAAATCGAGAAGCTGTCCACCGTACCAGCCTCTACTACTGCGACCGCAAGTATTTCTTATATTGAGCAGGGTAATATGCGTTTGGTGCCGCGTGGCGAGGAACTATCTGCCCGCTGGATTGGTGATGGATCGGCTACGCCACATTATTTCTGTGCACCTGCGCAAGCTTCTTCGACAATCGCATTTAGGTTGGGAATGCATGTGATGCTTCAGTTGGAAGAACAACGACTCTCGACCACCACACCACTGCATACTGAGAATAACCGACTTTGTCGCACCGAAATTCGTCTCGATCGTAAGTGGCAAAAGATAAAATACTACGAATTTTTTCCACAATCTTCAGACTTAGTAGTGTTAAGACTCGAAGATGGACTTTATGTGACTGAAATCGACGACCGCGCTTGGCAGAATACCCAACTCATCTACCCTGGTGATAAATTTGAGGTGCGAGTAACTGACACAAATATCTACATCAAGGAAGACGGAATGTACTTTGAACTTCTGACTGAGATTCCAGAAATAAATTAATAATATTATCTATGCAGCAAATAGAAAGAGGCCACCAGCATCCACTCACGCAAATGATAGCGGAAATCAATAGCATCTTCGCCGAGATTGGTTTTAATTACGCCTCCGGTCCAGAAGCCGAAACCGAAGTCTACAACTTCGACAAACTCAATGTCGCCAAAGACCACCCGTCACGCGACATGCAAGATACCTTTTGGTTTAAGCCTAAAGACGTGTCCGAGCCAATGGTGCTTCGTACCCACACTAGTCCTGTGCAAGCTCGCTATATGGAAAATCACAAACCCCCGATTCGTATGATTGTGCCGGGGAAGGTATTTCGTAACGAAGCCACCGACGCCACTCACGAAGCGCAGTTTTATCAGCTAGAAGGACTTCATATTGATAAGGGAATTCATCTCGGACATCTTAAAGGAACACTTGAATACTTCTTCTCCAAGTTCTTTAGTGGTCGGACTGAAGTGCGTTTCCGGCCGAGCTTCTTCCCGTTTGTGGAACCAGGAGTGGAAGTTGATATGAAATTACTTGATGGTGATTCCAAGCTAGCAGGCAAGTGGATTGAAGTGATGGGCGCCGGCATGGTGCATCCCAATGTGCTGCGAAACTGTGGTATTGATCCAGCCGTCTATTCTGGTTATGCGTTTGGAATCGGTATCGATAGGCTTGGTGTAATGCGCCACGGCATTGAAGACATCCGCGACTACTACACCGGCGACCTAAGATTTGTTAACCAGTTTTAATCTATGAAAATCGTACACTCATGGCTCAAAGACTATCTGGGCGAAAGTCTGCCAACCCCCGTGCAAGTGGAGGAGCTTTTGACGTTTCATTCGTTTGAGGTGGATGGAATGGAAGAAGTGGAAGGTGAGATGGTGATTGATATTGACGTGTTGCCGAACCGTTCAAGTGATTGTCTGTGTCATCGCGGTATCGCGCGAGAACTAGCGTCGCTACTAGGAACTGAACTAACGCATGATCCACTAAGGCAAAAAGTCGATCTTGCAACAACCGATAGAATTGTTGTCACTATAAAAAACCCTGAAGCGTGTCCACGCTTTTCCGCTGCGCTTTTGACAGGAGTGACTGTCGGTGAGTCACCAGCGTGGTTGAAGACTCGCTTGAATGCGCTTGGAGTGCGTTCTATCAATAATATAGTCGACGCTACCAACTACGTCATGTACGCCCTTGGTGAACCAATCCATGCCTATGACGCAGATTTATTTGCGCAAGTAGAGGAGAAGTGGAACTTTGTGATTCGCAATGCCAAAGTTGGAGAAACAGTCAGCCTCTTGGCTGAAGGCGGGAAAGACGAAGATCGAGTGGTGGAACTAACAGGCACAGAACTTTTGATTGTTGATGGCGCGACCGACACACCAATCGGTCTGGCTGGTGTGAAGGGCGGTCGGTATGCGGGTGTGCATACTGGTACAAAAAATATCATTATCGAAGCCGCTCACTTTAATCCCACCACTACCCGCAAGACCGCCCGTCGTCTGGGCATTGTCATTGACGCGAGTAAGCGCTTTGAGAATGAACCCGCGCGGGATCTGATTCCATACGCGCAAGCTGAAATTGTAAAACTCATTGTTGATATCGCCGGCGGAAGTTTTGAAGGTTGGGTGGATGAGTATAAGGAGACTAAAGTAAACTCCGAAGTAGTGGTGCCGGTCTTGCAAGTAAATGCCTTGCTTGGCCTAGAACTCACCCCAAAGCAAATGGAAAGCCTTCTTTGTCGTATCGGCGCTACGATTGTTTCTACAACACCAGATTCGTTTACTGTTACCGGTCCATTTGAGAGAACAGACCTCAATATCAGCGAAGACTTCATTGAAGAAATCGGCCGGATTCACGGACTGCATAATATAAAATCAGTTGAGCCTGAAGTCATTCCTGTCAGTGAGGTCAACGTTCGGCAATATTACTCGCAAGCCATCTGTAACGAACTGATCCAAGTTGGTTTTTCTGAACTGATAACTTCTTCGTTTGCCGCCAAAGCTGAAATTCAGCTCCAAAATTCTTTAGCGAGCGATAAAAGTTATGTGCGCAGCAACCTAAAGAAAAATATACATAAAGCTCTAGATGCTAACTTCACTCACGCAGATTTACTGGGTAGGCCAGACATCCGTATCTTTGAAATTGGTACCGTCTTTGATAAAACTGAAACTTCAGTATCAGAGCATACTGCCATTGCGCTTGGTGTTCGCACAAAGGGTAATGGCTACCATAAAAACGACGATGTAATTTTAATGACCGCTTGCGATACTGTTGAACAACAGCTCGGCATAAAGTTAGACTGGCAAGTAGAACAAGGGGTAGCCGAAGCTAATTTATCGGCCATACTAGATACTCTGCCGCAACCCCAGAGTTATGGAGAATTTATTTCAAAGACTCCTGCCATTTATAAGCCTGTTTCAGTCTACCCAGCTATGAGTCGCGATATCGCACTTTGGGTAGGGGAGGGTGAAATAGCAGCGACGGTAGAATCAACCATTTACCAAGCCGCTGGAGATTTATGTGTCCGCCTGGCACTCTTCGACATCTTCACCAAAGAGGGACGCACCTCCTATGCCTTTCGCCTCGTTTTCCAATCATTCGAAAAAACCCTCACTGATACAGAGGTAACTACGCACATGGACAATGTTTATAAAGTTGTCGCCGAAAAAGGCTGGGAAGTGCGATAGAGAGGCTTCGTGAAAAGGTTGCTGTAATACCTCGCTCAACACGCGTTCAATTTTTCAAGGAGAAAAATCGCCACTATGGTCGAAGCAGAAAAACTAGCGATTAATCGCTAGTTTTTCTGCTCCTGCGCAATGTCTCGCTCGGCATCACACCAACCTTTCTAGTATAAAAATAAAAAAAGCCCGAGGGCGCGCACTCACGGTGAGGTGAGATGCGCGACGCACGGAACTTTCAGCCTACCGGGCGAACCGGTACAAGCTTGCGGGCGATCAGGATGGTGACAATGCCTGATCCTGCGAGAGCTAAGACGGGGAAGATCCAGTCTTCCAGCGCGTCACCTTGTCGTCCTGTCAACCCGATGGCGTTTGCCAGGCAAAATATCAGCCAGACAGCCAGTTGCCCGTCCTGTGGCTGTTTCGCGTAGTAGATCATTGCTGGAACGCCCGCGATGAACATTGCAGTTGAACTGGCAACCAGCCCAGCGAGGTTGCCGACGCTCAGCCACACTACAACACAGACGATCACTGCCATGGTGACCCAGAGATCACTTTTCACGAAGGCCGTGTGTCCTTTGTAGATGCTGGCGAGAACAGCGGCGAGACAGCCTAGGGTGTAGCCAGTTGCAAGCAACCAATTTCCACCTGATCGATACGCTGTCCAGGCTGCAAGGCCGTCGAGAGCGAACCATAGCAGGATAGAGGAGAGGGGCTGTACAGCACCTTTGAACAGAATACCGTAGCAAAGAATACTGTAACCAAGGACGGCCAGAACGAAGCTTGAAATGAGCACGGGAACCTCCCTTGAAGTTGAACAACTATGTTTTATTTTCTAGCATATCTGCTAGAGAAGTCAAGTATTTTTGCGGCGTTTTCATACCCAACTAATGACCAATAGAGTAAGCAAAAATAATGGTTTTCTGCTATAATGATGAGTAATTAATCTGTTAATATTTCAGCATGGCAGTCAAGCAACCCGCACCTAAAAAGACCAAAGAAAAGAGCTACGACGCGTCGTCGATTTCGGTGCTGGAGGGACTTGATCCAGTGCGAAAGCGCCCGGGTATGTACATTGGTACCACTGGTACCGATGGTCTTCATCACTTGATCTGGGAAGTGTTTGATAACTCTCGCGACGAAGCGATGGGTGGTTTTGCAAATCAGGTTGAAGTGGCGCTCTTGCCTGACAACTACATTCGAGTGGTAGATAACGGCCGTGGGATTCCAGTTGACCATCACAAGCAAACTGGTGTCTCTGCCCTCGAGACTATCCTCACTGTCCTTCATGCTGGAGGTAAGTTTGGAGGTGATGAATCGGGCTATAAAGTATCAGGCGGTTTGCATGGCGTTGGGGTGTCGGTAGTAAACGCTTTGTCCGAACATCTCATCGCCGAAGTTCACCGTGACGGTGCTTACTATATGCAGGAGTACAATATCGGAAAGCCGAAGTATAAAGCTAAAAAAATTGGTCCGTCTAAACTTCAAGGCACCATAATTACCTTTAAGGCCGATATCGATATTTTCAAAGAAATAAAATACGACTACAAGCGTATTGTCGGGCATTTACGCCAGCAAGCGTATTTGGTAAAAGCCATGCAAATTACAGTGATTGACGCGCGTGAACTTTCTGAGTCAGACCAAAAGAAACTTGACCTAAAGAGCAAGCAGTATTTGGCCGATGAACACTTAACGGTACCGCAGCAAACTTTCTACTTTGAAGGCGGCTTGCGTTCACTAGTGGCCTTTAACAACATGTATCAAAAGCCGGTTCATAAAAACATTTTTTACATTGAGAAGAATGACGTCGACAAAGCAGTGCTGTCAGTTGAGGTGGCCTTGCAGTATGTTGATGATATCCAACCCAGGATCTCGGCCTTTGCCAACAACATCTACAATCCCGAACACGGCACGCACATTACCGGGTTTAAGACAGCCCTCACGCGTACTCTCAACAACTATGCCAAGAAGGGTAATTTCTTCTCCGTGAAAGACAAAGACGCCGGCTTTACTGGGGATGACGTGCTCGAAGGAATCACAGCGGTAGTTTCAGTTAAAATGCCTGAGATCCAGTTTGAGGGTCAGACCAAGGCCAAGCTTGGTTCGGTGGAAGCCCGTGGTGCTGTTGAGTCAGTGTTTGGTGAAGCGTTCAACATGTATCTAGAAGAGAATCCAGATGATGCTAAAGCCATCATCAATAAAGTGATTATTGCGGTTAAGGCGCGCAAGGCCGCCAAGGCCGCCAAGGATAGTGTGCTTCGTAAAGGAGCACTGGAGGGGCTGTCGCTGCCGGGTAAGTTGGCTGACTGTCAAAGTAAGAGAGCTGAAGACTCCGAACTATTTATTGTAGAGGGAGACTCAGCGGGCGGTTCAGCCAAGATGGGTCGTGATCGCAAAACCCAAGCCATTCTTCCGCTACGTGGCAAGATTCTTAATGTCGAGCGTGCCCGTATCGATAAGATGCTGGCTTCAGAGCAGATCAAAAATCTGGTAATCGCACTCGGTACGGCCATTGGTGATGTATTTGATATTGAGAGGCTTCGTTATCACAAGATTATTATCGCTACCGACGCTGATGTCGACGGAGCACACATCCGTACCCTCCTTCTCACTCTATTTTTTCGCTATTTCCGTGCTCTTATCGACGGTGGATTTGTGTATATTGCTCAACCACCACTCTACAAGATTCAAAAAGGAAAAGATGTTCGTTATGCCTTTACTGATGAAGAAAAATTTGCGGTCTTAAAAGACATGGGCGAAGATGTTTCGACTGAAGCGGTTGAAATCGAAGAGGGTGAAGAAGAAGGCGAGGAGGAGACAGAAGCCGTCGCCAAGAAAGGAGCTAAAGTCCGCATTCAACGCTACAAGGGTCTCGGTGAAATGAATGCTGAAGAATTGTGGGAGACTACTATGAATCCAGCCAATCGAATCTTGAAGCAAGTAAATGTCGAAGATAGCATGCAGGCCGACAAGGTGTTCGATATTCTGATGGGAACCGACGTTCCTAGTCGTAAGTCGTTTATCCAGAATAACGCTAAGATGGCCAATCTGGATATCTAGCCTGGTCTGAGTGGATATTTTAAAAACCGGGTGGCCTTCGGCCACCCGGTTTTTAAAATACAGTAATTATTTTGTGAAATTAACAACTTTCTTGAAACTGTTGTTTGACTCCACTTTGTCTTCAACTTTTACTACCACTACAAAAGTGTGTGAAGTTTTATCAGGTGTGGCAAAACCGATTGTGATAGTCGCTCGTTCGTTTGGCTTGAGGGCAGCCTGCTTAGGAGAAGTGTAGGTATCACCATCAGGAAGAGTTACGCTAAAGCCCCAGGGTTCTGAAGTCTTAGTACCGATGTTCTTTATTTCAAATTGGATGGCACCATCGTCCTTACGTTCGATACTCCCAGCTACAAACTTACCATTTACGATCGCACCAGTACCGATGAAACGAGTGGCGAGATCAGTGAAGCCCTTAGGATTTGAAAGAGGAACCTCGTATACGTACTCGGTTGTTGGCTGGGTCACTACTATTGGCTTGGTTGTTTCTGGCGTGACAATCTCGTCTTTTACAAACTCGTCTTCTTTTTTGTCAGTCTCACCAAGGACGGCTCCTTCTTCTTTAACTTCTTCAGCTAGGGTTGTGCTTGGGAGAATCATTACTGTCTGCTCTCCGATACGGATGGGGCCAATATCGTTGGCGCGCATAAATGAGATGGCGTAGGACAGATTGGTCGACTCGGTCTTGCTCGAATCTACCACTAGAGTGACACTGTCTGTGTCGCCGAGGCTGTAGCGCATATCGCACGAGACACTACGCATACCTTCTGGTGAGACAATTTCTAGAGTGACCCCATCAGTACAACTATAAGAAAAGGTGTAGGTGCCGGGACGATCGTCCTTTTCCCAAGTGATAGTGGCTGTCTTGCCAGACTCTAGGTTAGTGAGGCCGCTAGTGATTGGAAGTGACTCACTATCAAAAACAGCTTCTTTATACTGGCTAATACCTTGTGCCAAAGAGGCGAGGGAAGAGAAAGCTGATGGCGTATAGGCTACGATTTGTACTGACAACCATCCAATAAGAGCAATCAGGGCAAAAAATCCGATTACAATAAATGCCCTTACTCGCCGAGTCTTGTTTGAAAACGTTTCGGTATCCATAATGAATTTAACCTACTACAACTTAAAGTGTTTGTCAAGTTTGTGCGAGAAAAGAAACAGCCTGGATGTTGCCATCCAGACTGTCTGCGGCGTAAGCCAATGGTGTTCATTCTAGTGCCGGCTCGTGCCAAAGGTACAGCTTGTCTTGTTTGGCACCTAGCTTTAGGGTAACGAACATTTCGTTGCTCCCATCCGTGGCTGGCTCAAGAACTTCGAGTTCAATCTGTGCCTTCGGAAGTGCCCCCATGACGTGGTCGATGCTGAGCACGACCGAGTCGGGGAGTGACTTGTGGTATTGGTTAACCGACATCGTAGTCCATCGTTTAACGCTAGTGCCTCGATAGAACCAGATACCGACAAGGCTAGCAATCAGGCGAGCCGGAAGGCCAATAATTGCCATATTAACGTTGACATAGAATCTAAGCGATTGATTGACAAACTCCTCAATCTCTTCATCTTCTCTCACGGCGATTATAACCACGCCGCAAAAAATAAAAAGCAAACCAGCTGTCTGTAACCCAACAATTAGCATCCACGAGGTAATGTAATTGACGTCATACCACAAGCTGTCGATACCCCAACATAGTGCCAGTGGCAAGGTTAAAAGAAGCCCCGCAAAGGCTACGACGACATATACTATGTCGTGAGCTAGTGTTCTGTCGAAAAAAGCTATAACTCTTTGATTCCAGTTTTTTAGTCGCTGCCACCAGGTCGGTAATATTTGTTTGGTCTGGTAGGCCTGGACTTCAGCCGTGTCGAGGATACTTATGTTGGCGGCAGCGAACGCGGTTGCAGCCTGATCTCGACTTTGCGCGACCTTAATGGCCTGGGCGAGTTTATCAGCTTCGGTTTTGACTCCGAAGCGTTGGTGCACGCGTTTGGCGGCAGCTAAAACTGTCTCGGCCGACTGGACACTACCCTCGTCTGAAGGTAGCAGTTCTTGTTCGGAAAAAAATGATTTTTTGCCAAAAAAAGACATGGGAAGCTCCTTCTGTTTGAATTAAATCGAGAATAGACGAAATGTAATAGACCTAATCTAAGCGCTAAATTAACATAATATGTAAAAAAGTCAATGTTTACCCTGGCTAGTCGCGTAGCGATTAGCCAGGGTAGGGTGAACCATTACGAGCAGTTGACTTTTGACAAAAGTGTGATAATATGGCCAATATGAATTCTGATTTTCCCCGAACAAGGATTATTACTGAACGTATTTGGGATAAAAAGTTGCCGTTTTTGGGACTTTTTTTCTTCTTTTTCCTGGTTACCTACACCATCTTGGTGGCGGTTGATTTTGTGCCAGAGCTAAAAATGACCCCAGAAAATGTAGAAGATACCACTCCGGACACTACCCTCATCGAGCAAACTGCCTTCGAAGCTGATTTCCCAGTCGCTACCATCGAGGAACCATTGCTTCCAACCTCTATTTATATCGAGAAGCTTGACCGCACTATCCCAGTGCTCAACCCAGATTCGCGCGCGGTAGCTGATCTAGACGCTGCACTCCTTGACGGTGCGGTGCGTCATCCCGACTCGGCCAGACTGGCTCAAAACGGCAATGTCTTTATCTTGGGACACTCAAGTTACCTACCAACTGTGATAAATAAGAACTTTCAGGCCTTTAATGGGATTCAAGAACTAGCTTGGGGCGATACGATTGAAGTGTCTGCGGGCAACCGGGTCCATGTCTTTGAGGTAGAAAAGGTGTTTAAGGCGCAAGCCAGTGATCTTACTGTACCGATTGCTGGCGAGGAACGCCGCCTTACGCTGGCTACTTGTAACAGCTTCGGTAGCACCGATGATCGTTTTATCGTGGAAGCACATGAAATTGAGGTGCGGTCTATCTAGTTTGCTTGACAAAATATCATATTTAATATATGATGTGTAAACACTAGAGCTTCACAGCTGTTCCTCTGTTCTCTCCCTAAACCAATAAAATCTTTAAGTAAGAACGTCGTCGGCTTACTTACTCTTGCGTAACTTCTTATGGTGTAGGTAAGAGTATAAATCTTATGAACGTTAGTATTACTATTATGAAGAAAACACTACAAAACATGGCCTCAGTCGTGATGATTTTTGCGTTGCTGATCTCGGCTTTCAACCTGCCGTTGGTGTCGGTCGCCAATGCGCAATCGAACCCACTAACCGACCTCAACCTTCCTGGTTTTGAGGTATTTGACAATATTACAAATTTCATCACCAACAGCGCTTCTGGTGTAAGTGGAAGTTCAGTCACTTGTGAGATTACTGCCAACAATACGGAAATCTTTGTCGGTGGCAGCGCGACTCTTACTTGGAATACTCCTGGCGCCACTTCAGTCAGCATCAATGGCCAGCCTGTTTCTGGTGCCAATGGTAGTATCGAAATGACTGATATTCGAGCGAACACTACTTACACCGTGTCAGCTAGTGGTGGCGGAAGCAGTTGTACTGCCTCAGTGCGCATCACTTGTATTCCCGTACCAGTAGATTGTCGTCTTCAGATTATCAAAACTGTCGATAAGACTACCGCCAATGTCGGTGAAACTCTTACTTATGGAATCACTGTCAAAAACATCGGTACCACCGACTGTACTGGTAGTGGAGTTAAGATCGAAGACGTGCTTAGCGATAAACTAACGTATCTCTCAAATAGCACTTCGTTCAACATTACTCCTGGCTACGATGGTGGAATCCCAGTCTACACCACTGGCGATCGTACCGTTCACTTCAATGGAAATATTCTTAATCCGGGTGAGCAAGGCACCATGACCGTATTGGCGCGAGTTAATACTCCAACTTCATGTGGTAACTTCACGATTCCAAACCAAGCTCGAGTTACTGCTTACGAACTAAGCAATTTCGGTACTTGGATAAACAGTAACACTGTAAACACCACGATTAACAACGGTTGTACTAATAACCCAGCTCCTTCATGTGATTCACTGACAGCTACCCCTAGTACTATCGTGACTGGAAATAGTGCCACCCTAACTTGGCAGACTTCAAACGCTAGTCGAGTGGCTATCGACAATGGTATCGGCGATGTGGTCGTTGACGGTTCACGTCTAGTGACTCCAGTCACTTCGACCACCTACAACCTGACCGTTTATGGTACAGAGGGACGCACAGCTAATTGTTCGGTACCGGTAACAGTAAGTTCTGATCCAGTACCAGTGTGTGAATCTTTCACCGCTACCCCTAATACGCTTCCCGCTAGCGGCGGAACAGTCGCCCTTAATTGGAAGGTGACTGGTGCAACTAATGTAAGTATTTCACCAACTATCGGGACAGTGGCAGCCATTGGTGCCCAAAACACTAATGTCACTACTAATACTAATTTCGTCCTGACTGCGACTGATGCTGATGGTGATCAAGTAACCTGTGCCGCCCCAGTGACACTGGGAACCAACCCACCAAGTTTGAGCTGTCCAAACAACGTCACCTTTACTGCTTCAGACTATTCAATTAGCCGCGGCAATCAATCGACCCTGAACTGGAGTACAAATAATATCGACTCAGTCTCTATCAGTGTTATCGGCTCAACTGCACTGTCTGGTAGTACTACGGTTGAACCATCATCTGATACTACCTACGTGCTTACTGCTCGCAAAGGAACGCAATCAATTGATTGCCCACTAACTGTTACTGTCTCTGGAGGCGGAGGAGGCGGAGGTGGAGGAAGCTCATCACCACGTTGTGAACTGACGGCTTCTGACAACAAGATTAAGAGTGGTGATCAAATAACTCTCAAGTGGGACACCTCGCGAGCTACTAAAGTGACACTGGAAGATGATAGAAATAAGGTTCTCATGTCAACCGATAAATACGACCGTGATGACCGTGAAGACTACTACGATGGTTCGATTAAGGTCAGACCAACTCGTGATACCGAGTACACACTAGTGGCCGAAAAGGGTTCGAAAGATCGAACTTGTAAAGTAAAAGTTAAGGTAGATGATTTGAAAGTAATCACCGTCCGCGACCAACAACCACTGGTGGCTGGTATCTCACTTTCAAATGTGCCATACACTGGTTTTGAAGCTGGTCCAGTCCTGACTGTAATCTTCTATGCACTATTGGCTGCTTGGGCACTCTTCTTAAGCTACCTCATTATCAGTCGTCGTCAGCCCGTAGCCGATTTTATGGCTTTCGATGCTTCGTCAATCAAGTCTCATAGTGTGGCGGAAGCAATTCGCCCAGATGTCTTTGTCCCTTCGATAACTGCCAGTCAAACAGCGATAGCGGAGGTACCAGCTAATCTACCGATGGCACCAGTAGTTGGTTATGAAAACCTGGTCGTCTCGACCAACCCACACCATGTTAGTGATGATATCGTGACCGCTCTTGAAGATCGAGCTCATGTACAAATGGCTCTTCTCTCCAGTGATGCGATTCTTCACTTCATCGGATGTACCGAAGGGATACTGGAAAGGAATGAAGCTCTTGATGATGTCATAGTGGCTGCTAAGCAGCAATTCCCATTAGAAGACGGTTGGATCGTAATCAATGAGGCTCGGATGCGCGATCTCTGCGCGACCACTGTTATTGATTCAGTTGCGACTGAACAATTCGTACCAGCCGTAGTTCCAGAAGGCTCAAGCTCACTAGCGGAAGCTATCATAACTGGCAACATCGTGGCAGCTTACGAAATGATTGGCAACCGTCCGATGTTTGCTCTCGCTGACGCGGCGGCTGACTTCGACAATGTCATTCGTTCTCATCGTGGTGAAGACGTAAAAGTGTCAAAATTGCTGGCTAGTGAAGCGGCTAAATTTGAAGAAGAAAAAATCAAGAATATAGTAGCGGCTCTCACTGGTGCCCTTGATGGCACGTACACTGATGAGGCTTCTGCGGTGAAGATGGCGATTATGAAGGCGGTTAAAGAAATCGCCTAAGCCACTTTTCTAAAACGTACTAAAAACCGCTGCCTTGGCAGCGGTTTTTAGTGCTTTTGTCCACCTATGTTTAAAAAGATAGCTAGCTGAGACGTATAATATATATACGTTGATTTATAATTTATTAGCTATCATATCTATGATGTCTCGTTTTCTCATTCTGGTTCTATTTTCAGTTCTGCTTGTTCCAAGTACAAGTTTTGCACAACCAGCTACCACCACGTCCCCGCTGCCTGGAGTGCCAGATAGTACGGTCAGCGGCCCTCTTAATTGTTTTGATTACTACACTTTCGGCAGTGTGGAAGCGGATCTTCAGCCGACTATCGGCCAGACTATCCCCGGAGCAGCCATAACCTTCAGTGGGGAAGTGAAGAGTACTAACCCGTATCCACTCCTTGACGGCACTCTATATGTGAAGATTTTTAGGAGGAATGAAGCTACCTTTAGGGCTGGTGATGGGAATGAAGTGGTAGATCAGTTTGTGATAAAAGAGGGAATTACACTACCCACACAAGGAACCCTGCCTATTGCTTATGAGTGGAAAGTGCCACAAAACGCCGAGGGAGGTGAGTACTACGCCGCCTACTTCTTCACGACAGCCAAACGGTACAATTTGATGGGGCTTTCTTTTACCGACGACGTGGTCGGTAATACCGCAGCTTTTAGTGTCGTTACCGATAATGCTGCAATCGCCAAATTGTCCAAGTCAGCTACTACTCTAAATGGCCTAGACCATAAATTTGCCGCCTTTCCGCTACATTTTAAAGCTAGCGATACCGTTATAGTTGAGACGACTATTAAGAATCCTTCAGATCAAACAAAGACGCTACCACTCCAATGGAATCAGTACGCTTGGGATGCGATGAACAAAGACAATTTACGTTTTAGTAAAACAGAAGTGATCACTCTGCTTCCTAACGAAACCAAGACCGTCACGTACGAAGTGCAGCCACAACGTGAATCGGTAGTGTATGTGACTGCAGTAACTCAGGATAACGAAGCTAAAAGTATTCTCAATATCCGCTACGCTCGTGATGGTATCGAAGAGACTCGAATCAACTTCCCTGGAGTAACTAAGTTCCCAATACAAAAAGGCACTAGTGAGACCCTGTTTGCTTGTGCCCACTCAGTCAACAGTCCATTTGTTGCAGGAAATACTCTGACGCTGTCTCTTAAAGATAGAACGGGTAAGACCATCCATGAGTATCGTTATGAGGGTACTATTACTGGAGACATGCCAGGTTTTGGAGATAATTTTACTGCGGAGACAGATATTAACTACGCTACCTTAACCGCCACGCTAGAACGAAACGGGGTGATTATCGAACAAGTGACCCAAACCTATGACTGCCAGACCATTGATCCAAGTAGCTGTTTTATAGACGAGCCGATCAAAGGTTCTCTGCTAGACTTCATTACCAAAAACTTCATGAATATAATATTCACCTTGGTTGCCCTGCTCCTTAGTGCGGCCGTTGTCACCTTTCTCGTCAAAAAGCGCAGGAATCATATTGACAGTAACAGCCCCCCGATGACAACACCATTATCCATCCTCATCTTCCTTCTGATGTTACCAGGATTATTTTTGCTGCATCCAGAAATAGGGGAGGCGAAGAATGTGACTTGGAACAAGATGATTGTTAACAACTCAGGCGAGGGCTTTGTTGGTAGTAATGGAATGATTGGGTATGGCCATTATTTTGTTAACCCAAACATCGCTATCAACTACAACGCCAATATTACTGATAACTCCAACGGAAGTCCCATTGCCGACGGATCAAGTGTCGGTGTCGGCAGTTGCTTCAAGATCGTTAATAATACATTTTTAGGATCAGATGTATCTTGGTTCGCCACCCCACTTGACGCGTCTACTGGTCTAGGTGGCGGAATTTTTGATTCACCTAACGGATACTGGATTTCTGGAGCCAATCCACCGCCAATTGCTTGTTTGGCTCAGGATTACGTTGGCTCAAGAGCGTCTGGCATCGCTGGTAGTAATTGGCTTTATTCGCCTCTCTCTATTAATCCACCTAACGTCACTGTCGATATTACTGGTTCGACAGCAGGCTTAACAGATCAGGGAAATGGTGTGTACTGTGTTAATTCACCCGGTTCGATAAAACTTAGTAATAATTACTCAAGTACCAACGGAAATTTCTATATCAGACAAGAGTCGTATGACTTCCTGGGAACTCTTACCGGTTCCTGTTCTGGGGATCAGTCTCCTATGGCTTTAGGCGACTATGCTTACGACAGTTGGAATGCCGTTTGGGTGTATTCTAACATTCAGCCGTTTACACTAGATGTTCCGCAACAAAACATCACCTTCAATCTTACGGCCGTAGCAAGCAACAATCCGCCAGCCGTCCCGACTATCACTGGCCCTAGTACTGGCATCGTTAACACTGGCTATGACTTTAACTTCGTTACTACTGACGGCGACAACGATAATATCAGATACGGTATTACTGACGCCGCTTGTACCACTGTCACCGAGTGGCTGCCTGGTGCTGGTTACGTTGCTTCTGGTGTAAATCAGACTAAAAGCGGCTTGACCTGGGGCAGCGCTAACACCTACAATCTGTATGTTTTAGCGGAGGATAGTCAGGGCGGAAGATCTGCTTGTGCGAGCCATAACATCGTGATCTCTGCGGCGCCGCCAATCACGGCTGACCTTAAAATCAACGGCAGTGATGGGCCGCTGACCGTTAACAAGAATACTGTCGTCAACTTGTCCTGGAATAGTGCCTATGCCGCTTCTTGTACTAAGTGGGGTGGTGCTTGGGGGAGTGGTGAGGCAATAGCCTTAAATAGTACTGACACCACCACTGTTACTGCTAACGCTACTTATATGATTAATTGTAGTGGAGTGATTGACCAAGTCCAAGTCTCGGTTGTCAACCAACCTCCTAGTGCTCCCACGATCAACTATCTCTCTGGCACCCTTCAAACCAACAGTCCGATTACCTTTAACATCCAAGGCTCTGACCCAGATAACGACAACGTCTTTTACGAGCTCGATTGGGACAATGACGGGACTCCAGACGGTAGCCCAACCATGGTGGTTCCTTCTAATACTGTACAGCCAGCTACCAATAGTTGGAACACAGCTGGTCAAAAGACCTTCCAAGCTCGAACGGTAGACACCTCAGGTGCCAGTTCAGGCTGGACGCAGAAAATTATTGACATCAGCCAACCCAACCTGACCGTCGGTCAAAATCAATCACCTCTGTTCGGTACCTTCAACACTAGCAGCAGCACCTATAATCAAGTCACCGTCTACTTCCGAACCCAAAACGGGGGCAGTATCGATACTAATAGTACCGCTGATTATCGCTTTGAATTTGACCTTAACGACGACGGATCATACGAGACCACTGTCAACCGCACTAATGGACTTGGTCTAATCGCGGCGTCTGGCGGCGAGAATGACAGTGAAATTGTCGCTGGCCCTATCCCGTTTGGTACTCATGGTGTTCGCATTACTGTGGACTCTTCTGGAAATCCAGGTAAAGTCACTGAAACCAATGAAGGCGATAATGTCTACACGGGGACTATCACGGCCGCTCCTCCTGACCCAGGCTTGTCTATAATAGCCAACCCAGTCCGCGTCCAAAACGGACAAACCACCGTGGTTGCTTGGAGTGTCAGTAATCCATACACAATGGTTTGTGATGTCTATGGACCAGGTATGGCCATTCCTAATTTCAATCCATTAATTACTGGCTATAGCGGCGGTAATGCGGTAGCTGGCCCAATCACCGCCAAGAGCGAGTACACCATCTCTTGTACTGCCGCAGGCACGACCTTTACCGACACTGTCATCGTGGAAGCCGAGGGAGTGATTGAGGAGATCTAGCCTAAAGATACAGAACACCAAAAGCCGCCCCGTATGGGCGGCTTTTTGGCCGATACCTTCTTTTAGATATTATTCTCGGTAGTTAATCTTAGAAATAGGTCATCAAGTGAAAGTGAGATTGATTCTCCAGTATCACGAGACTCAAGCGTGACGCTTCGATTCGTGATTTCTTTGTCACCGACCACGATGAAATAGGGAAGTCGCTCTTGCTTGGCATTACGGATTTTCTTACCCATACTTTCGTTTGAATCATCAAGCTCGATACGGAACCCGTGCTTGCGTAAAGTTTCTGCTACTTCGTATGCGTATGGGCTCTGCGTTTCCGAGACTGGAATAATTGCCAGCTGAACGGGCGAAAGCCAGAGTGGAAAGTTACCAGCGAAGTGTTCAATCATAATCGCCATGAAGCGTTCTAGTGAGCCAGCAATAGCGCGATGAATCATTACTGGTGTTTGTTTGCTGCCAGTGTTGTCAGTGTAGGAAAGAGAGAAACGGGCCGGCATAACAAAGTCGAGTTGGGCGGTCGCGAGCTGGCGCTCACGCCCAAGTGCATCTTTAAACATAAAGTCGAGTTTTGGTCCATAAAAGGCTGCTTCTCCCTCAACTCTTTTGTACGGAAGTTGCAGACGCTTCGCTACGGCTTCCAACATTGATTCCGCTTTATTCCAGTCATTAGGGTCTCCGAGGTATTCCTCTGGCTTACTAGGGTCACTGACTGATAGTGATACCCAGAAGTTTCCGTCCTTGTACATATCTAGTGACGTATAAAATTCTTGAATTACCTTTACGATGTTTTCAACTTCCTGGTCGATTTGGTCAACGGTACAAAATACGTGTCCATCATCCTGAGTAATACTGCGCACTCGCCCTAGGCCAATAAGTTCACCCGCTTGTTCATCACGATAAACCATGGTGGTCTCAGCGTAACGAATCGGTAGCTCTTTGTATGAACGAGGCTTGCTGTCGAAGATCTGGGTGTGATGTGGGCAGTTCATCGGCTTCATAACAAACTCAGCGTCAGATTGACCCTTCACTTTAAAAAGCTCATCACCAAATTTATCCCAGTGGCCTGACGTCTTGTATAAGTCGCTCTTGGTAATGTGGGGGATAGTGACCTTTTGGTAGCCGTACTTGGCTTGAATACGCATGATTTTATCGACAATCAAGTCGCGCATCAAAGTGCCTTTGGGAGTAAACAGTGGCAGGCCAGGGCCAACGAGCTCGGAGAAGGTAAAGAGATCGAGTTCCTTACCAAGTTTGCGATGGTCGCGGGCCTTGGCTTCCTCGATTTGTTTTTCGTACGCCTCCAGTTCTTCCTTATTGTCAAATGCCAAACCGTAGATACGAGTGAGCATTTTATTTTTCTCGTCTCCGCGCCAGTAGGCACCAGCGATTTTGTCTAATTTAAACGCATCAGTGTCGATTTCTGCTTTGGGGTTCTCTAAGTGACCACCGCGACAGAGGTCGGTAAAACTACCACAAGTGTAGAGGGTAATTGTCTCGCCGCGAGCTTCGATTTCATTTATCAACTCAATCTTAAATTCGTTGCCAGCGAATGTAGTACGCGCTTTGTCAGCGGACACCTCTTCGTGGGTAAACTCAGTCCATTTATTAATAAGCTTCTTCATCGACTTCTGGAGTTCCTTAAGATCAGTATCTCCTGGTGCTCCACCACTTGAAAAGTCAATATCGTAGTAAAAGCCAGTGTCGATAGCCGGACCAAGAGTAAGCTTGGCGTGAGGGTATTGTTCCAAAACCGCCGCTGCCAAGAGATGGGCGAGAGTGTGGCGTTTATTTTGTAACTTTTCTGACATGTAAATAAATAAATTGATAACAAAAAGCGCCCGAGTGAATACACGAAAGTTCGTATACTCACTCGGGCGATCTAGACCGCGGTTCCACCGAGTTTCCGCTTAGTATGCCAAAGCGGCGCTCATTTACACAGATTAGAAGAGAAATAGACTTCTCTCGTTCTCGACGTAGTCGGGACTGATGGTTGGTAGCCACCACAATCTCTGATTAGTATCTATCCTAACCCAACAACCTAAAACACGCAATCTATTAAAAAATAAAGAATTAAAATGATGTGTCTAAATGTAGCGATTAATCGCTACATTTTAGGATGTTTTTTAGAGAACTCTTTTTAGTAGTCGCTGACGTGCTTTATAGCTAGCTTTAGAGAGTAGAAAGTCTTCGACCAAAGCCAAAAATTCACTCTTTTGGTTCTTCGGTATAGAAGCCAGAAGTTTGTCGTAGTGACAAACTAAATATTTTTCATAAATTAATCGAGACGTAGAAGTACTGATTCCAACGGCCTGACTTACTCGATAGTAAGAGTATTCTTGTTGGAACATGAAAATCGCGGCAAATCTTTTAATAAGCATTATTCTTTCCGCTTCGGTAAATAATTCGTTAATAAAATGGGTAGCACTGCTTGAGTTTAGTTTTGTAATTAACTCAGTGAGCTGTTTCTGTGCCTCTGAGTAATCGATGGAGTCTATTTGTTTGCGAGAAACGTGTGTCATCCAAAAAGTATAACAAAAACTGATGCAAAAACTAGCGATTAATCGCTAGTTTTTTGGGGATGTTTCAAGCTTGGGAGGGTATCTGATTGGTAAAAGAAAACCCGCGCCGATTGAATGGCGCGGGGATGGTCCAGTATTAGGTAATGCTTCAGGGGAGGCCTTCCTCGTCGCAGAGTTCGATCCAGCCCCGTAGACTTCTGAAACCATCTTTCTTGGGCCCAGTGGCGACTCCCTTGTTGACTCCGAGGGTTAGGATACCACCGAAGTCAAAGTCAACTCTGATGAACTCATCGCCAAGCACCCGCTCGGCCATTTTGCTGATTTTGGAGTGCAATCTTTTAAGTTTCATTTTTTCAAGCGCAGAAATCTCGTATGGATTCTCCTTGTCTGGCGTGATGTGATACCAAACAGCGTCAGCCCCAGGGATATTACTGAAATATGTGACACGCAGTTTCATTCTTCTTCTCCTGTCAGGTACAGTGGTTACTTTACTTAAACTAACACCTAGTACCTTTGTGTCAAATTATCTCTATTCGATTTCGGTAAGGGTGGTCTGGGTGGGAGTGAGGGCTTTAGCGCGGTCGATGAGGATACTAGGTTCATCGTTTCTAATATCGAGCTTGCCCTTGATAGCAACGCAGGTACCAGGTTGGAGGATGTTTTTTTGTTCAGCGTAGACACTTGGGAAAGCGGTGATTTCGATTGAGTCGGTTTGGTCGACTAATTTAATAAAAGCCATTTTGTCGCCCTTTTTGGTGAGAAGTTCACGGACACTTTCGATCAAGCCAGTGGTCACAACTGTCGTACCTTTATAACCAGCGCGTACTTGGGCAATGCGCGGTCGAGCATCTACTTCGGATTTAAGATCATCAAGTGGATGTCCAGAAACATAGACGCCAAGTAAATCCTTTTCCCAGATTAATTTTTGAGTGGCTGAAACAGGTTCGGCTGGTTGAAGTGTAAGGTTGCTCACACTTCCTAAATCGGCAAAGAGTGAGTCTTGACCAGTCTCTTTACCAGCAACATGTTCTCGATTGTAGGAAAGAAAAGTGTCAACATTACCGTAGAGTTGTCCGCGATCGCCGAAACTGTCAAAGGCTCCAGCGCAAATGAGAGCCTCGACAGATTTTTTATTAAGGTTGCGATCATGGATGCGGGTGAAGAAATCTTGAAGTGATGTGAAAGCGCCGACCTTCTTTCGTTCCTCGACAATGATTTCGGTAATACCAGCCCCGAAGTTTTTAATCGTTTCTAAACCAAAGCGGATAGTATTGGTACCAGGGACAACACTGAAGTCCGCAAACGACTCGTTGATATCTGGCGGAAGTACCTCGATACCCATGCGGTTACACTCGTGGATAATTTCAGAAATCTTCTCAGTGTCGCCTGAGTCGGCGGTCAGAACAGCCGACATATACTCGACTGGGAAATTAGCCTTCATGTAGGCGGTTTGGTAGGCGACACGACCGTAGGAAGCAGCATGGGCTTTGTTGAAACCGTAGGCGGCAAACGGTTCGATGAGTGACCACAACTTGTCAGCGTTTTGTTGGCTCATGCCGTTATCGACGAGACCTAGTAATAGCTTGCCCTTTTCGGCCGCCATAACTTCGGGAATCTTTTTACCCATGGCTTTTCGTAGTTTGTCAGCTTCAAGCCAGGAGTAACCAGCTAGTTCTATCGAGATCATCATGACATCATCTTGGTAAGTGATAACACCAAAGGAGCGATCGAGAATACTCTCCATCCGAGGATCAAGAAAATTTATGAGGCGGGAGTTATGTTTACGTTCGATGTACTGCGGAATCATTTCCATCGGCCCCGGGCGATAGAGGGCCACCATCGCATTAATGTCGTGAATGGTCGTTGGTTTTAGTTGCTTGAGGAAGGCCGTCATACCAGTACCGTTGAGTTGAAAGAGTCCCATTGTTTCGCCGCGAGCCAGCATTTCGTAAGTAAGAGCATCATCAATCGGGACGTTTTCTATGTCGACTTCTATGTTGCGAATCTTCTTTACACGCTTAACAGCATCAGCCAAGATAGCTAGGTTTTTGATACCAAGGAAGTCAAACTTTAGTAGACCGACACCATCTTCTCCAACGGACTTCATTTCATACTGCGTGATAAACTTTCCAGTTTTTGGGTCGGGTTGGATCGGGACGAATTGTGAGAGCGGGGCGGGTGCGATCACAACTCCAGCCGCGTGCACCCCGAGGTGGCGCACCCGCCCCTCGATTTGCTTCGCCAGGTCAATCACTTCACGCGATTCAGAGTCTTTTTTATAAAGTTCAGCTAAGTCCGGTTCAATCTCAAGCGCTTTGTCGATCGTCATTGGGAAACCCTGAGCGCCAAGGGGAATCAGCTTGGCGATGCGATCACCAACTGAATATGAGTGACCAAGGGCCCGCGCGACATCACGCACCGCCGCCCGCGCCATCATGGTACCAAAGGTGCCAATCTGCGCGACTTTGTCCTCGCCGTATTTTTGTTTGGCGTAATCAATAATTTCATCCCGGCGATTGTCGGCAAAGTCCATATCTATATCGGGGGCTGACGGACGCTCAGGATTGAGAAACCGTTCAAAAGGTAGTTTGTATTCGAGCGGGTCTACGTTGGTAATACCAATGACATAAGTAGTGAGCGAACCGGCGACTGAACCGCGAATAGTGGTCAGGATTCCTCGCTCACGACTCTCACGCAAGAGGTCTCCCACCACGAGGAAATACTTGGCGTAGCCTTTCATTTTGATAACCTCGAGTTCGTAATCAAGACGTTCTTTTACTTCGGGATTGTTGATATCAAGTCCACGCCAGGCTACTCCAGCATAGGCACTGATGCGTAGCTCGTCGTCAGGTTTCTGTCCACTTTCAATTATGTAGTCAGGGAAATACCAGTGAGTACCGATCTCGATTTCTACGTTACACTGCTCCGCTATTTTTACTGTGTTTCTTAGTGCTTGGGGTGTGTCAGCGAACCAATCTTTCATCTGGGCTTGTGTTGTGAGTGAGAAATCCTCATCTGACTGTTGGTCACTGCTCAAGTCGACGACTCCACCATTTTGAATCTTTATCATCGTTTCGCGAGCGATACGGTCGGTCGGCTTGATGTAATAGACATCATGGGCGGCCGCTAACGGCGTGTTGGTTTTTTGGGCTAAGGCTTTAATGCGAGCCTGGTTGTCCATGTGACCAAGGATTTCCGGGTGATGGGATATTTCAAGATAACAGTCAGCTCCAAACACACTCTTGTACCAGTCGAGCCGTTCCGCCGCTTTGTCCCCGTTATTATCCTTGAGGGCCTGCGCCACCTCGCCAGCAAAGGAAGGGATGATGCATATTAAATCCTCGTGTAGTTCCTTTAGGAGTTCATCGTCTAAGCGCGGTTTATAGTAAAAACCTTCAAAGTTGGAACGAGTAACTAACTGAATGAGATTTTGGTAACCCTTAAAGGTTTTGGCCAGAAGGACTACGCGCGAGCGTGGCTTGTCGATGTTGGCTTCTTTATCAAAACGAGTGCGGGGCGCGAGAAAAGCATCAAGGCCAAGGATTGGTTTAATATCTTGTGCCACACAAGCTTTGTAGAAATCGATAGCACCATAGAGAGCGCCAGCATCGGTGATAGCAAGGGCAGTTTGTCCGTCAGCTTTGGCCGCTTTCACCAGTTCCTTGGGGGTCGGAACGGCCGAAAGGAGGGAGTACATCGAGTGAGTGTGGAGATGGACGAATTCAGTTTGGAGTTTCTGAGGGTCAGACATAGTATTATAAGTATAGCAAATTCTACTTAGGGAGTTATGAACAAGAAAAAATGGTTAATTGGTATTGATGAAGCTGGTCGCGGGCCTTTGGCGGGGCCGGTGGCAGTGGGGATTGTGGTCGTGCCAGATAACTTCGCTTGGTCTTTGATTCCTGGCGTGGGAGACAGTAAAAAAGTGTCGCCTACTAAGCGTGAAGCGGTTTTTGGGCGGGCTAAAGGGCTTAAAAAAGAAGGGAAGTTAAATTTTGTTGTGATGACGGCCAGTGCAAAGGAAATTGATGAGAAAGGTATCTCGGTGGTAATAAGAAATTTGATTGCGAAGGGGCTAAAGAAACTAAACGTAAAGCCAGAGAGTTGTTTTGTTAAGTTGGACGGCGCGCTTCGCGCGCCAGTGCAATTCCCGCAAGAAACCATCATCAAGGGCGATAGCAAGGAACTCGTAATTGGTTTGGCCTCAATCTGTGCCAAGGAAACACGTGATGAATATATGCGGCAAATGGCCCCGCAATTTCCCGCCTACCAATTTGCTATCCACAAAGGCTATGGCACTAAGTCACATCGACGATCGATTGCTCAAAATGGATTCACACCCGAACACCGCACCACCTATTGCCAAAATCGTCATTTGTGGAGTAAGCTGTGATTTCCGCTCGTGAATATATCGCGAGGAGGGTTTGTTTTTTGAGGGGAAAGATACAGATGCCGAACAATGTCCCAAAAGGCTTCTCACACCAGTTTCTTTGCCGCGCTTGTGTACAAAGAGACGATGTCAGGGCGGTTGATGGAGGATTTCAAGTTGTTTGTGGTGGAGTGGAAAGACCAGCGCTGCGCAGATCTGAGTGTTCTACGTTCCGAGCCTGTCCACATCGCTTATTTCCAGACTCTACAGGCAGGGTAAAGTCAGATTTAGACCGACCCGGTCTTGCTGATTTTCAACTACGGAAGCTGCACATTTACGCTAGATCATTGCCCGCAACAATTAGTCTGGAAGAAAGAAATCGTCTCGTTTCCCAGTTTGAAGCTGAACTTCATCAGGGCACCTGACTTGAACGCAAAGCCGGTAGCAAAAGTAGGATTTATCCTATTTTTGCTACCGGCTTGCTTTTTTATACGTTTTTGATATAGTTTCGCCACTATGGTAATTCGAATGCGTCATACCCGCGGTCATACTGCGAACCGCCGTTCACATCATGCGTTGACTGCGCCAGCTCTTTCTACTTGTCTGAATTGTAGCGCGCTTCATCGACCGCATCATATGTGTCTCGATTGCGGCTTTTATAATGGAAAAATGGTCGTCGACATGAAGGCGAAAAAGGAAGCTCGTGCCGCTCGTATCCAAGCTAAGAAGGAAGTAATTGGCACTATGGGCGAAGCCCAAGGTCAAACTGAAGCGAAGTAATCCAAAAGAACGGCCCGCTTGCGGGCCGTTCTTTTGGGGATTTGTAAGTTAGTAATCTAATTCTTGATGCTATACTGACCGCAGTAATCTTTAGTACATCGTATGGCAAATCGACATCTTTCACGTAGCATTGTTCTTCAATCACTCTTCGAGTGGGATTTAAACGCACTTGAAAAAAAGGCCGTCGAAGATGTCCTTGAGCGTAACGTTTTAGAATTTGCTCCCAATAAAACCGACATGCCTTTCATGGGAAAGCTGCTCGATGGTGTGCTAGCTAAGCAGCCGGAACTAGACTTAGTAATCGAGAAAGCGGCTCCCGAGTGGCCGATTGATCGTATTTCACCGGTAGACAGAAACATTCTTAGACTGGGCCTATACGAACTACTTTTTTCTGAACGCTCGGAAGTGCCGGCTAAGGTCGCTATCAACGAGGCTATTGAATTGGCGAAGCAATTCGGCGGAGAAAATAGTAGTCGCTTTGTCAACGGTGTGCTCGGTGCTGTCTATAAAGAGATTGGTGAACCAGGTAAGGAGGAGATGAGCAAGAAGCGAAAGAAAGACGTACCATACGAACAAATGCCCATCCAGCGTCTAGCTGGCGCCGTGGTCTATGCCGAGCATGAGGGGCAAATGTACC
This sequence comes from Patescibacteria group bacterium, assembly GCA_038061715.1. Classification (GTDB taxonomy): domain Bacteria; phylum Patescibacteriota; class Minisyncoccia; order Phycocordibacterales; family UBA918; genus OLB19. The sequence continues at coordinate 12,637 of JBBTYP010000010.1, read as the reverse complement.
TGGCCCTAGTGCATGATATTTTTGGCCACTGGACCCTATCGAAAGGAAAAATTGAAGACGCTGAAACAGTCGAAGCTGGTGCAATCAGAGAGATTAAGGAGGAACTCGGAATCGACGTCACAATTGAAGCCGAACTGGGTAATAACGAATATATCGCTTCCAACCCAGAGTTAGGTAAAGTCAGAAAGCAGGTACACTATTACTTGGCTCGTGCCCCTTATACTGAAATCACCCTAGAGCAAAAGGGCGGTCTTGACGATGGAAAATGGTTTAAGGTGGCAGAAATTCTAGACCTAAACTTCTACGAAGATATCCTCCCGATCGTCACAAAAGCCATCACCATGTTGGTTGGCAGAGGTATGAAATAATGGTACTGTCCACAGATATGGATAAGGAAGACCAAAAGTTACAGACTGAACTCACCACTCTTCAGAAAATTATCGGAGTGAATTTTGCTGATACCCGGCACCTGCTTTCGGCGATTACTCACCGGTCTTATTTAAATGAGCACCGCGAGGCGACTTGGGATCACAACGAACGACTGGAGTTTTTGGGCGATGCTGTCCTTGAGCTTGTGGTTACGGATTTTTTATTTGCTAAATATGCTGACAAACCAGAAGGAGAGCTCACGGCTATTAGAGCGGCTTTGGTAAACACCGTCTCCCTAGCGGCCGCTTCAGAGAAACTTGGTATCAATGATTATCTATTAATGTCAAAGGGTGAGGCCAAGGACGTGGGCCGGGCTCGCCAATATATTCTTGCCAACGCCTTTGAGGCCTGTATTGGAGCAATTTACATAGACCAAGGCTATGATGCCGCTAGGGATTTTATCGCCGGGAGATTGTTTGATTTAACTGAGGAGATTGTCCACAAGCGTTTGTGGCAAGATGCCAAAAGCCGCTTCCAAGAGTTGTCACAGGAACACGCTTCGGTGACCCCAACTTATGAAACTGTTGGTCAATCTGGCCCTGATCACGACCGAGTATTTACCGTGGGAGTATTTTTGCGACGCGAAAAAATTGCCGAAGGTATAGGACGTTCTAAACAAGAAGCTGAACAACAAGCAGCTCTACGAGCGATTGAGGCCAAGGGTTGGGGAGTAGAGTAAAGGTAATTTCGCTGCGTGTTATAATTTTTGAATGAAGAATAATAGCGGTTTTACTATAGCGGAAGTGGTAGTGGTGGTCGGGATTATTAGTATTTTGGCTGGAGTGGTTATTTTCAATGCCGTGCAGGGCAATACTAGGTCTCGCGATATTGACCGGCAAGCTGACCTCAGAACCTTGCAATCTGCGATTGAACTCTATAAACAAAAATACGGTCGGTATCCAGCTCAGTGTGCCACAGCTAATCCAGTGTCGGCTGGCGGCTGGTCTGGTCAACCAGGCACTAGTTATGCGTGTGTGCCAGGCGAGCAGTACATAATGGGCCATATAGACACGACTGATTGGGACAGGGATGGGGACATAACTGAGCGATTTGCCTTTGCGCCAGAATTTATTCCAACCTTACCGATTGATAAAAAAATTCCTGATGCAAACTCTGGCTATGTATATGTAGTTAATGGCGCTGGTACAGTATATAAACTTGAGGCAAGACGGACGGTAGAGTCAGAAATAGTAACGTATTCCCATCCACTCAAAAGTTGTGATGCAGATAACACATCGAAGACGACCAACCAAGCTCAGTTTTATAGCACGGCACCATTTTGCAACGCGCTTATTACAACTGGAAGTAAACCAAATCAGTGTCAAGAAAGCGACACTATCTTTAAAGCTTCGTATGCTGTCTGGGGAGGAAATGCCGCTGGTTCTGGTATAACTGTCGGAAGTTCGGCTGATCTCACAGAGGACGTTATCTGCTTATAAAATATTGTGCACAGTGACCTAGAAACACAGACTTTAAATGCTAAAATAGATACATGAAAAGAAACCTCAGCTTGGGAAGAAGGGGCTTTACCTTGATTGAGGTTTTAATTGTGGTTGCGATTATCGGTATATTGACGGCAATTCTGGTAGCAAACTACAATCAGGCTCGACAAAACTCGCGTGACAAAATCCGAAAATCAGAACTCAAGGAATTACAGCTTTCTCTCGAGCTTTACAAAGCCCAAAACAGCAGTTACCCAGCTAACCTCAGCTTACTCGTCCCTACCTTCATAGCGAGTGTGCCGACTGAACCAGGTGGCGGTAATGTCCCTTATACTTATACTTCAAACGGATCTTCGTACAAGGCTTTAACTGATAAAGTGGAAAGTTTATATATAACCTCATTTGATGACGAGTTTGCAAAGTGCCCTAGACAAGGTGCCAACTGTACTTCGGTGTCTGCCATCCAAAACGTATATGCTGTCTATTCGTCTGGAGCTGAGGACTGGTAAGTCATGTACCTAAAAGAACTGACAATCAACGGATTTAAATCTTTCGCTAAAAAAAGCGACTTTGAATTTTCGATGCCGATTACTGCGATTGTTGGTCCCAACGGCTCTGGTAAAAGCAACGTAGCGGAATCGTTTCGCTTTGTCTTGGGTGAACAGTCAGTGAAATCAATGCGAGGGAAGAAAGGGGAAGATTTGATTTGGGGCGGTTCTGATAAAACCGCACGCGGCAATCGGGCAGCAGTTGAATTAGTTTTTGATAATAGTCGACGGACGTTCACGCTCGATTTTGACGAAGTCAAAATCGAGCGTGTCGTTCACCGGGATGGTCAAAATGAATACATTCTAAATGGCTCAGCTGTCCGTCTGAAGGATATCCATGAACTTCTAGCCAGCGCCAACATTGGTTCCACCGGTCACCATATTATTTCCCAAGGCGAAGCTGACCGGATTCTTTCGGCTGGTGTTAAAGAACGACGCGAGATGATTGAAGATGCTCTGGGACTTAAAGTTTTTCAACTTAAAAAACAAGAAACCAACCGTAAATTGGAGAAGACTGAGGAGAACATCAAACAGGTAGAATCGTTGCGTCGTGAGGCGGCGCCACATTTGAAGTATCTTAAGAAGCAGGTGGAAAAAGCTGAACGTTCGCTTGAAGTGCAGGCTGAACTAAGACAGCTGTATGCAGAGTACCTTAAACGTGAAGACACCTACATCGCACACCATTTCGATAGATTAAACGAGCTTAAGCGCATTCCAGAAACAGAACTCGAATCTTTAAAGAGAAAAATAAACGCCGCTAAAGAAGCTCTCCAAGATGATGGAGACTCTGAAGCTAAGGAAGCGCTGCAGGTACTAGAACAAGTCTATAAGAAGGCTTCGATTATACGACAACAAGCTCAGCAAGAACTTGCCACTATAGAAGGACAAATTTCTTATCTAGAGAGACGAATTGAGCCAGTCCATCTGGCACAAACCACAAACCACAAACTCATCCCACACGCCCAACTAGAATCCTTGGTTGAAGACGTGACTACTCAGGCAAAGCGGGCACTAGAGCGGGGAGGAGAGAGTAATCTAGAGCGGGCACTTAATGACCTAATACACCAACTTAGAAGTTTTTTAAAAAAGAGTGAAGGTGAAGTGTTTGACACCACCCAATCGGATAAGGCGGAGTTGGCTGAACTTAAAGTCAAATTTAACGACACAAAAAAAGCAGTGGCTAAGGCAGAGGAAGCTGAACGAATAGCGGAGGAAGAAGTTGTAACCAAACGAACTGAAAAAATAACAGACCTGGAAGGTAAACGAGTGGCTGAACGCAGTATGTTTGAACTCATAGAGCAGCGGCGCGAACGGGAGACCGAACTACAACGCATCGCAGGTGAGTTGGCAGTCTTGGTGCGCGACCGAGAAGATTTCAAGGTCGAACTTCAGGAAGCCGTGTCACTTCTCGGGCGTGGTGCTTCGGACTACTTCTCATACATAGTAGTAGATGAAAATGAGAAAGAAGTCACACACGAGCAAATTGTCACTGAGGGACGAGACCAACAACGTGGTCGAAGGCGAACGCTCGAGAAACTAAAAATTAGACTCGAGGAGCTGGGGGTTGGAAACACTGAGGATTTGCTGCTTGAATACCAAAATGCTAAAGAACGCGACGAATTCCTTGAGCATGAATTAACCGATTTGGTTCAGTCAGTCCAGAATCTCCGCGCGCTCATGCTTGAACTACAAGGAAAATTAGAAGAACAATTCACCCAAGGAGTGGAAAAAATCGCTACTGAGTTTAGTAGATTTTTCGCTTTGATGTTTGGAGGAGGCTCAGCTGGTTTGGAGCGGGTCGCTATTAAGATCAGACAAAACGAAGAGGACGAAGACGAAGTGCAAGAAACGCAAGAGGGGATTGAGCTGGTGGTATCACTGCCAAATAAACGGGTGCGCGGACTCGATATGCTCTCTGGTGGAGAACGTGCCCTTACTTCCATCGCGCTTATTTTCGCGATGAGCCAGGTCAATCCGCCGCCATTTATCATTCTCGATGAGACTGACGCAGCGCTCGATGAAGCCAATAGCCGTCGTTATGGCGACATGATTGAAGCGTTGGCTAAGAAATCTCAGCTTATTCTGATCACCCACAACCGCGAGACTATGAGTCGGGCAGGAATTCTCTACGGTATCACCATGGGTTTAGATGGTATTTCCAAAGTTCTTTCGGTAAAATTTGATGAAGCCGCACTAAATGCTAAATAATATGAGTGAAAAATTTCCTGACACAAATGAAGTACAAAAAAGTCCAGCTCAGATACTGCGAGAGACCGCAAAGACACTTCGCCGAATAAGCGAAGAAGCTAGCGAAAAAGAGGAGTAGTTGGGCAGCTTTAGACTTTTGTTGACATTTAACATATTTTGTGTATAATATAGTTTGAATTTCTGAAGAGGGGAATGACATGTCGTTTACTGATGATCCTTATGCCAAGTATGCTGACTTCGAAGGCCCCACGCCCTACGAGGAGTGGGCTGCCCATCAGCGTAATCGTGGCGGCAGCGGGCCCGTGGAAAGCGCCCAAGGTAGCGGCGGTCTGAGGCGTATGTCGCCTCGCCTCGGCAAGTACAGACATCAGCAAATCGCTGGTGTGCGGGTGAAGTAAACCAGCTATGTATCTAAGAGTAGAAGTCGCGATGTGGAAACATGTCGCGGCTTTTTTATATTTAACCAATCAACTCAAAGTCCAACTGACGTTCATCTTTGTCGGCGCGGAGAAGCTTTACTTTTACCTCATCACCAAGACGATATATCTTGCCAGTTTTTTGGCCCTTGATGCGATATTTTCTGGCTTCGTGTTCGAAGTAGTCGCTTTTAATACTGGCTAAGCGCACCATACCATCTGCCAAAGTATTTTTTTCTTGGACGTAGATACCCCAGTCGGTCACGCCAGTGATGACACCGTCAAAGATTTCTCCGATTTTATTCATCAGGAACTCGACTTGTTTGTACTTGATGGAATCACGCTCGGCTTGGACAGCTTCCATTTCGCGTTGAGAAGACTTAATACACATCTGCTCGTACTTCTGCATCTCGCGCTCACCGATATGTGAACCGTCTAGGTGTTGCCTGAGCATGCGATGAGCCATCAGGTCGGGGTAGCGACGAATTGGAGAGGTAAAGTGAGTGTAAAATTTAAAAGCTAAACCAAAGTGCCCAATGTTTTTGCTCGAATATACCGCTTTGGCCATACTGCGGATACTGGCAGTTTTGATGAGATTTTCTTCGGGCTTTCCTTCAACGTCTTTCATGAGTTGATTGAGAGCTTTGGCACCAACAATGCCTTTTTTTGTTTCAAACTCATAGCCAAGCGCGTGAACGAAGGTCGCTAGTTCTTCGATTTTGTCTGGATTAGGTACATCGTGAATACGATAAACAAAGCCCATGTCTTTGTTCTTAGATTTTGCCAGAGTATTAATGTAGGTTGCTACCTCGCGGTTGGCGAGTAGCATAAAGTCCTCAATCATGAGCATAGTCTCGGTGCGCACTTTAGTGTAGGCTGCGATGGGTGCGCCGCGCTCGTCGAGCTCAAACTTTACTTCCGGCTGTTCAAAGGCGATAGCTCCATTGGCGTGCCGTTTGCGGCGGAGAATTCGACCGAGGCGCATCATGGTATTTAACTCTGCTAGCAAGGGGCCGTTTTGTTTATCAATTACTGCCTGGGCCTCTTCATAGGAAAATCGTTTGTCAGAATGGATGACAGATTGTCCGTACCAAGCATTTTGGATGTGAGCATCATTATCTAGCTCAAAGACAGCTGAGAAGGCCAAACGGTCTTCGTTAGGACGTAGTGAACATAAGTCGTTACTAAGAACTTCGGGCAGCATTGGGATAACACGGTCAACTAGATAAACTGAGGTGGCTCGTTCCCGAGCTTCTTGGTCAAGTGGTTGGCCATCAACTACATAGTGAGATACGTCCGCGATATGAATACCGACTTCGATGTTGCCATTTTCGAGGGTGCGACATGACAGGGCATCGTCGAAGTCTTTGGCGTCAGCCGGATCGATAGTCATGGTGGTGATGCCGCGGAGGTCTTTGCGCTTTGGGTCCTTGAGCGCGTCAACAAAAATCTTTTCCTTACTTTCATAAAGTTCATGTGCCGCTGCTTGGACTGATTCAGGAAAAGATTTCGAAAATCCGCCAGAGCGAATGATGGCTTGCATCTCGGTTTCGTGATCGCCAGCCCGACCGATGATTTCAGTTATTTTGGCTAGAGGGTCAAGCAGGGGATTTTTCCAGCTTTCAATTTCTACCACCACTTTCATTCCCAAGTCATTGACCGTGGCTTTCGGGAGAATTGGACGGATATGAATCCGAGTGTTGTCGGGCTGGATAAATTTCACCGGCTGCCCGTTGTCTTGGCGCTCCTTGACGGTGCCGATGAGTTCGCGATGGGCTGGTTTAACGACGCGAATCACTACACCTTCCTGGCGTTTACCGGCAACCTTTTTTTTCAGTTCAATTTCAACGATATCGCCATCGAGCGCGAAGCCGAGGGCTTCGCGCTCGATAACAATATCTTCTTCTAAGTCAGGGTGGGCAACAAAACCTACACCCTTACCACGGACCATAATTGGCCCTTCATGGGTTTTTAACATGGGCGAATACTAACATTGACGTAACTAAAATACCACTGTCTTGTAGAAGTTAGCAAAACGACTTGATCATTGATCCATACACAAATTATTCCTGCGTACCGGCAAAAGCGATCATCCTTATTAAAACCTTAGCCCGGTTGACCTTTTTTTACAATCTGGTATGCTACCGCCACATATGTTAATGATGCGTTTACAACGAGTGGGCCGCAAGAATGATCCGTCATTCCGAATTGTGGTAACTGACAAGCGAACTGGCGTTAAGAGTGACAGACATGTCGACCGTCTTGGTTCTTACAATCCTAAAATGAACCACGTTCAGATTGATGCTGCTAAGGCTAAAGAATGGTTAGCCAAGGGCGTACAGCCCTCAGATACTCTTCATAATATCCTCGTGAGCCAAAAAGTGATTGAAGGCAAGAAGAAGAACGTTCTGCCTAAGAAGTCTCCAATTGTTAACGAAGCTAAGATTAAGGCCGAAGCCGAAGCAGCAGCAGCAAAAGTAGCAGCAGAAGCTAAAGTTAAGGCAGATGCCGAGGCAGCTGCTGCCGCGCTTCTTTCCGTCGAGGTGGTGGCAGACCAAGATGATCCAACTGATCACGCTGAAGTCGCTCCAGTCGCTGAAGAAGTGAAGGCGGCAGAAGAGGATGCTCATGTAGAGGCGCAGACTGACGCTGAAGCCGACTAATTTTAATTCACCGAAGTACCGTTGACGCAGGCGAGCTACTCTCGTATGCTTTTACATAGGGCTCGTTACTACAAATTGTAACGTCTGCTTACCAGTTAGATAAGATATAGATGTATGGATATGCACGAAGATAAGCAATTTCTAGAGAGCTTAGTAAAGGCTCTCGTAGACCACCCGGACTCAGTAAACATCAACCGCACCGTAGACGAAATGGGAGTACTCCTTACCCTAGATGTACATGCCGACGACATGGGGAAGATTATTGGTCGCTCAGGTAACACCGCGAAGGCGATTCGTACTTTGCTTCGAGTCGTCGGAATGAAGAATGACGCTCGAGTAAATCTAAAGATTAATGAACCAGAAGGCGGCAAAGGCATGAGTCGCGAAATGTCCGAAGCGATGAAGGAGGATAATCCGGTGGCAGAGACCAAGAGTCTCGACCAAGCTATCGAAGATTTGAGAATATAAATTGGCGAATAGCTTTGTCGTTACGGAATTTCTTTCGGTCACCGTACGTTAAGTACGGCTTCCTCAAAAAATTCCTAGACTCCTCGCTCTTCATCCAATTTCTAGTTCTAAAATAATGAGGATAGCAAGACAAAAACAGCGGGCGCCTTCGGCTCCCGCTGTTTTTGTGATAGGATTTTCAAATGAAAAGAGGAAAAGATTATGTTGGTGTAGCTGTGGTCACTCTGTGTCACGATGGAAAGGGCAATTACTTACTTGGTCAACGAAGTGACAAATGTCGAGATGAACATTTCCGTTGGGATTTGATTGGTAGCGGTGGCGTTGATGTTGGGGAAACACTAAACGAGGCTGTCGAAAGAGAAGTTAAAGAAGAATCAGGTGCAGGTGTTACTGCGATTGAATTTTTGGGTTACCGCGAAGTCTTTCGCGATATGGAAGAAGGAAAGACTCACTATATTGTTTTTGATTACAAAGTAGAGATAATTAGGGAGCGAGTAATAAACACGGAGCCAGAAAAATGTCTAGAAATAGGTTGGTTTACAATTGATCATCTGCCAGAACCAATGCATTCTCAGTGGCCAGCTTTTTTTGAACAACATAAAGATAAACTATAAAAATTGACCCCCGCGCGATGCAGGGGTCAGTTTGTCTCGATGAGCCGAAGGGCTTGAGTTAAGATATTTTCTTTTATGTCTGGCTCAAAGAAGTGCATGTCGCCTTCGTTTCGTGCCCACTCGTCGAAGTGTCTGGAGTCTTGGATTCGAAACTCAAGTTCCTCGGCTGTCCATTTGCGTTCAGCAAGCCGGCGACGAAGCTCTTCTTCAGGAGGGCTAATCAAGTGGATTGCTAAGGTGCTAATGCCGATTGGCTCAAAATAATGTCGGAGCACCTTATGTCGCTCGGGCGTGAGACACGTGACAGCAAATTTGTTGTCCGTTTCGGCCAAAGCTTTTCGATAGGCGGAAATCCGCCCAACATACCAATTGCCATGAATGGTAACAGGGGGCATAACGAAATCTTCTTCCAAGGCGAAAAAATCAGCCTCGGAAAGAAACTCGTAGTCGTGTTCACTATCTCCTGCTCTGCGGGAGCGGGTGGTTGTGGACCTGACCACCCCTCCGCCAAAATGACTAGCTAACGAGGATTGCAAGGTACTTTTACCGACACCAGAAGCGCCGGTCAGACTAACAATAGTCATCAAACGTCTCCTAATGTCGATTGTGGAACTTTTGTAATTATAACATAATTATATAAAAACACAAGTACTTAGGCGTCTATATAAAATTACTTCTTTCGTGCTAGGATTTTGATATGCAATTTCACGTTATTACTTTGTTTCCGGAAGTCTGTGCGGCGTATACCGACGCTAGTGTGCTTGGTCGTGCCCAAAAGACTGACAAAGGGAAGGGAGCCAAGATGAAGGGGAAGAAAATTGAGGTTAAATATTACAACCCGCGTGACTTTACTAAAGACAAGCATAAGAAGACCGATGATAGACCGTATGGCGGTGGGCCAGGGATGGTGATGTACGCTGAACCGATTTTACGGGCGTGGGGGAAGGCGGTGGGAAAGAAAAAAGACCAGAAGAAAGTGAAGACACTTATTATGTCACCGCGCGGGACGATGTTTACCCAAAACATCGCTTTAGAGTACGCAAAAAAATACGACCACCTAGTTCTCATATCTGGTCGGTATGAAGGTATCGATGCGCGAGTAAAAGAGATCCTTAAGGCGGAAGAAGTGAGTGTCGGAGATTATATTTTGACGGGTGGAGAGTTGCCGGCCCTGACTATCATAGACTCAGTATCAAGACAGATTGAAGGAGTACTCGGTACCTTTGAATCACTCGAAGACGACCGGGCGACAACTGGCGAAACCTACACTCGCCCAGAGACTATCATATATGCTAGTAAGAAATATACTGTGCCAACAGTCTTAGTTGAAGGTAATCACAAGCTAATTGAATCTTATCGTAAGAAACGAGGCGAAGCGTCCTAGCAAGTAAACTTAGCCAAACCAAAGCTGGGGATTGAGGAGTCACAGGTAGATTGACTATTATTGAGCCAAGTCGCAATAAAGGTGATAAAATTATTAGGTAATTAGATAATTAACTAATAACTAATATTATGGAACCAAACACACAGGCTGAGCAATCAACCAGCAGCTCACCAGAACAAGTAATCTCATCTCCTGTAACTCCAACTAGTGAACCTATAAAGTCTGATATCGGAGAGTATAAACTTTTTGCAATCTTGGGTTACATATTGCCATTTCTCTTTTTTCTCCCGCTTCTCAACGAATCTTCAAAACACAATGACTTTGCGCGTTTTCATGCCAATCAACAGCTCATCCTACTTATCTTGGGTGTCGCGGTACACTTTCTTATAGGAAATTTACTCTATATGATTTTTGGTTATGGCGTGTACATGCTTACTTCGTTTCTAAACTTAGGACTTCTAGTTCTTGTTATTATGGGCGTAATAAACGCAGCACAAGAACAAAAGAAAGAACTTCCATTTGTTGGTGGGTTCAAAATTCTGAAGTAGAGATCATTTGCTTTAAGTTATTGAAAAGGCGCTGCTACTGCAGCGCCTTTGCGTTTTTGGATAAAAAATGGTTTAAAAGTGTCAGGTAAGTTCGCCAATTTTGGCTTTGAAAGAGAGGATATATCATGTACCAGTACGGAATACCGCTTTCGGTGCGAATCATCGAGAAAGCGTTGCCATCAGAGGCCGCCGTGTCTGTAATTATGGGCAGTCGCTCAGACTGGAAGACAGTTCAGCCGTGTTGCGACTTACTTGAACAGATGGCGGTTACATTTGAATATGGAGTTCTTTCAGCCCATCGTACACCAAAACGGCTGGCGGCGTATGTACCAAATCTACAATATCGCGGCATTCAAATTTTGATTGCCTGCGCTGGAGGTTCGGCGCATTTGCCAGGGATGTGTGCAGCGGAAACGTTTATCCCAGTGTTGGGCTTTGGCCCAACGAACGAAAAGTTTGGACCGATGGATGTCATTGGTTCCTGTGTCCGAATGCCAGCCGGTGTTCCCTTGGCACTTATGGGACTGGATAATGCCGGTGCTATAAATGCAGCGCTGCATGCAGTCAGTATCTTGTCGCTTAACGATAACAACTTACGTTCGCGTTATGTGGAATATATACAAAACCAAACCAACTCAGTGCCGTTCTCGGCTCACGACTAAGAGGAGACAAATTATGGACAGGATTCGTCACGGCTCGTCGAAGGACGTAGTTGTAAATATGCTGGGCGGAAAAGTCGAATCAATCGACATGGTCTTCACCAACCATTACTCGATCTTTGATGTCGGCCGATCGCCAGATACCATTCTTGGTTTTGGCCGGGCTCGGGCCTCGATTGCGAACGCTGCTTTTGGAGCGCTTCACAAAGACGGTCTACCAACTCACTTTAGATCTTACAACCCTGAGACAAACACCATCAACGTTGAGCCGTTCAATGTCTATGAGCTGCCGGGTTGTATGTACGAAAAGGCACGCGGTCGGGTGGTTCCGCTTGAAATCATTGACCGTCGCTGCGTCACGGAAGCGCTTATTGAGCGCGGACGCAACGATCCTGTATTTCAGCGGAAAATGCTGGCTCATCTTTTCGATGACGTTGTTCTGGGCGCAGAGTTCACCCGCCCACTCATCGAGTGCACGACGAAATACGAGCCAATTGATCGTAAGTTGTCTGATCAAGAAGCTATCGGGCTCAGTAATCTCGGCGAAGCATCCTTTGCTGAACTCACGAAGTTGATTAGCGACGCCTCGGACTGTATGACCGACTTCTTCGCTCCCCGCGGGTTCAAGCGGATAGATGGGAAGTGGGAGGTCGCTATCACTTATGATGGTCCAAACTTCGTCATTGTTGACGCCGCGACGCCAGATGAGATGCGACTAGTAGCCCACGATGACGGGCTCAGCCACGACAAGGACCCGATTCGCAGCTACGCAAAAAGTGAGTATCCAGATTGGTACGCTAGTTTGGGGAAGGCGAAACAAGATTGGCCGAATGATCCTTCTTTGTGGCCCAGCTATCCTTGGAAGTGTTTGCCAGAGGCCATCAGTAACGAAGTCGCACGTCGTTATAAGCGGGTGGAAACGGCGGCAGCCACAAATTGATCAACAAGAGTTCATTATTGAAAGGGCGTCCCATCGCGGGGCGCCCTTTTTCCTAAATAAGGGCTTGCAAAAGTATTGATTTCCTGTATAATCCCCGCACAAACGTATGTCGATGGTCTCGGGTGTGTTGTGGGGGTGAGATTAGAGAACCGCGTAAGTAATATCACAGAGGGAATGATTTTATTTATCGGGTAAAACAATAGTGTATAAAAGGCGCATTTGCGTGATTTTGTATTTTATTTTTTACGTAATTATTCAGAGTATTTTATGGGGACTAAAGAAGTATCTGTCGGCCACTTGCCACAAAAACGCTTTGAG
>JBBTYP010000009.1:26856-31006 GCA_038061715.1 Patescibacteria group bacterium | reverse complement strand
GGCCGCCGCTGCTTTACTTAGTACAATTTTTATACTATTATCACCGATAGTTCAACTCTATTATCAAGGAGTCTATCATGTTCCTTAGAATCGACGATTGGCTCTTTAGTAGAGTTTTCCAGCCTTTTGCGGATTGGTTTTGTGACCATACAGGACGTAACCCATTCTATTTAGCGGCAACTTGTATGTATCTCTACATCGCGGGAATTGTCGCTGGGAACGTAATGTTCAAGCATTCATGGATAATGATGATTTTGAGTGCCTCTATTTGCATTTTTATGGGGTACGTCGCCTTCTCTTACGACCGTGATAGCATTGCCCCCAGCAAAGCAACTGGTACACTCAATCGAGACCGTGCAAATGGGCTTCTCCGTTTTCTTAGAGCGTACTCATTTGTCACCCTTCCACTTGATGTTGCAGAAATTTTTGTAGAACATCAAGGTAAAGTGAAAACTCACTCCGACGAATTAGATTTTTTCCTGTCCGTAATGTTTCTATTGTTTCTTTATTTTGAAGCTTGCGAACAAAAACCACCCGCTCCGCCGAAGAAAAAACTCCAAACGAAACTGGCTAGAGCCACATCTTGATAAAGGCCGCGACTTCGTCGCGGCCTTTTCCCTACTCCACCAAAAATCCGCCCGCTTGGTGTTCCCAGAGGCGTTGGTAGACACCACCAGCCTCCTTAAGACTATCGTGCGTACCGTCCTCGATAATCTGACCGTTTTCCAGCACAATGATTCTATCCATTTCACGCAGTGTAGATAGGCGGTGAGCAATGGCGACGACTGTCTTACCTGTCATCAGCTGGTGCAGGGCGGCTTGAATCGCTACTTCACTTTCACTATCGAGCGCCGAGGTGGCTTCATCAAGAATGAGTATAGGAGCATTTTTCAACATCGCCCGGGCAATCGCCACTCGCTGCTTCTGGCCACCAGAAAGCTTGATCCCTCGTTCGCCCACCATCGTGTTGTAGCCTTCAGCTAAGACACTAATAAAATCGTGGGCCTGAGCTTTCTTCGCTACCGCCACAATTTCCTCTTCAGTCGCATCTGGCTTACCATAAGCGATATTTTCACGAATTGTCCGATGAAATAACATCGGCTCTTGCGGCACCACTGCCACCGCGCTCCGCAGCGAATCTTGCGTCACTTCTGCAATATTCTGGCCATCAATTTCAATCGCGCCGCCAGTTACATCGTGTTGTCGTAACAAGAGCGAAACAAACGTCGTCTTCCCCGCCCCTGAATGCCCGACTAAGCCGACTCGCTGTCCAGATGGAATAACAAGATTAAATTTATCGAACACCTTATTTTCTCCAAATTCGAACGTGACACCTTTCCAGTCAATTAATCCTGCTTTAACTGCAAGCTCGTCTGCTTCGTCTATATTAGTCACTTCGTATGGTCTAAGAATGTCAGTCAGACCCTCTTCTACTTCTGCATAACGACGAATAAAGCCGTTGATACTATTGCCGATGAAAATGAGTGTTCCGTTTACATTGAGTAGTAATGTAACAACCATTACCAAGTCTCCAGTGGAAATATTTCCTTTACTCCAAAGGGTGACTGTCACAATTACCAATACCAACTCAAATAACGCAATTAGTACATTATTGGTAACTAAGCCCCACTCACTGATAGTCCACTGTTTTAGATTGAGACTTCGAACATTATTTAATTCTCCTTGCAGAAACCTTTGTTCTAGTTCGTGGGTTGAGTATTGCCTTACCGCACCGATATTGGCAATGGTGTCGACCAGTCGACCTCGAGCTTTGGTGGTCTGTTCCGAGTAGGCAACTACATGTGGCTTTCGGTATTTTGCCAACTTAATATTAATCGGAATCAAGATCACAAGGAGTGTGAAGAATATCCCTCCAGCCATAACGTTTACGCTAGCTATATAAATGAATGTAAACAATAATGCTAAAACACCTGAATAGTAGTTCCATAGAAAAGCCTCGTAAAAAGACTGTGCCCCCTCACTGGCATGTGTAACCTTGCTCGAGAGTGATCCTGCGAAGCGGTCACTAAAGTAGGTGTGACTGTGCTTACTTAGATAGGAAAATAAAACTTTATATGAGCGAGCGTTTGCTGCCGTCATCCAACGCATACCAGTGAATCCACTTATGCGCCAAAAGCCATCCATCAAAAATACCGCGATAGGAAATGCCAAAGCCCACAAAGCTACTTGATTTGCTGTACTGGCTCCAGTCGCTACACCTTGCGCAGTATTGATGATTGATCGAAAAATGAGCGGTATACTACTACCAATTAGCTCTGCCAGAGTAGCGACAAAAACAGAGAAAAACACCAAGCCTTTCTGCTCTTTTACCAGAAACCACATATATTTCAGTGGCGTATTAGGAATTTGTGGCTGATTTTCTTGTTTTTTCGGCATATTTTAGATTATGACGCCAGACGGATTCTTATCTTACCGCTCTATTGACAGGACTTATTATGCATGATAATATGTGAAATGTTCCCTTACAGGAGGCTTCGGTGAACAGACTCGATACAATTCTCGAAAGAGCCAACGCGGAAAGGTGGGAATATATTATCCCCAATGTGCCGCTGCGGCTTAGGATTGCGATTGATTCTCTTCATCAGTCGCACCCAAATTTCATGAACTATACGGCCGCTGAACTTGAGCTGGCGCTACGGGGACAGCCTGGAATCGCCGCTCAATTTAGCACGTACAACGACCTGACCATCGCTTTCGCCATACGCGACAAGCGCTTGCAGGCGAAGGTACTTTAGGGCTCTGTCGACTTCGTGTCGGCAGAGTCTTTTCTTTGCCTGGCGTAGGTTTCTACATAC
Source organism: Patescibacteria group bacterium (assembly GCA_038061715.1). Taxonomy (GTDB): domain Bacteria; phylum Patescibacteriota; class Minisyncoccia; order Phycocordibacterales; family UBA918; genus OLB19. The sequence goes on along the minus strand of JBBTYP010000009.1, from coordinate 28,190 downwards.
TGAAGAGCTTCACGCAAATCGAGTCTAGCGATAATGCTAAGGGAACTATTTCGATACCAGTTATCGTCGGTTTTGTCTTCAGGCGAGGCCCTAACTACATAAATGTAGTTAACCTTATCTTTCTTATAGAGATGGCGATATTGCTTACTATAGTAGGCCATCGGTCTGTCACCGTCTCGATGGTCATTCTGTCGACCCTTGATACTCCAACTCCCTGTATCCTCATTTTGCTTAATCTCAAACGGTGAGGTATGGAAGCCAATGGAGAATTTATACTTTGATACTCTATCAATATATGATCTCATTACCTCCTCAGGTGATTCTCCCCCTATGATCCTTTTTTCAAAGTCACTAAAATTCTTCTCAACCAACTCTTCTGGTAGCGAAATCACTGACAAAATGTCCTCGTCTGAATAATCAACGAGAACCGATCTCATTCTATCTATATCATCCTGATCGATGTAATCTGCCATTCTATCAAAAAAGGCACCTGCCACTGCCTGCTTGGCGTACTCATAAAATAGTTTATCTTTGAATTGTGCCTCGGTTCCTTCTATCGAGTCAGCGGTTTTTTGTAATTGATCGACATCTGGGGCCACGGAAAACTTAGCTGGTGAGGATGCGAATTTTTCTTGATTCAACATACCCTTAATCATACTAGGTAATGAAGCCCATTCAAGGTATTCATGATCTTTTTACAGTGAAGAATATGTGTTATATTCTCGTAATTGCGCGATTAGCTCGAGGGTAGCGTGAAAATGTCTGTAAGACATTTTCACCGTTTCCACTTCGAGATCGCGCACAAAAGTACCGACCGATTAGCTCAGCTGGTAGAGCGCTACATTGACATTGTAGAGGTCACAGGTTCAAGTCCTGTATCGGTCACAGTCAAAAATGTCATATGATAAAATTACTAAACCTTAATCGTAATCAATAATATTTTATGTCCGGACCGGAAAATGCAGCCACTTCGAGATCAGAAGAAGAAAGACTAAGACAAGAGTTTGAAAACGACCCACATGAAATAGAGGCGCGAGAAATGGCAGAAAAGTGGAGGGTGGAACTAAGAGAACGCTACCCAACACCTGAGAGTGCAGCGAAAGATTACAGAGAAGGACAATGGACGATTGTAGAAATGACGGACATTTTTAACGAAGAAGAAATTGAACGTCTGCTAAACGAATGCCAAAAATTGGAGTCAGAAGAGGAATAGTCCATATAAACATCATCACGAAAGTGGTGCTGTTTTCTTTACAACTCCCCTCCTCCCTCGTATAGTTCCCTCATGTTAATCCTCAGTATTGAGACATCTTGTGACGAAACAGCCGTGCGCC
>JBBTYP010000009.1:9878-26846 GCA_038061715.1 Patescibacteria group bacterium | reverse complement strand
GGCGATTTTCCGCAGGCTAAATATGACATTCTCGGAAATGCCTTATGGTCACAGATTGATGTCCATCGGGAATACGGCGGGGTGTTCCCTATGCTCGCTAAACGAGAGCATGTCGCCACTATCGTCCCTATGCTTGAGAAAGCTCTGACTGAGTCTGGCCTCGAAGGTCGAGAGAATGACCGTATTATCAGTGAACTGATAAAGCAAGAACTTCAGACTATCCTGTACCGTGAACCAGAGCTGATTGATAGTCTATTTGCCTTTCATAAAAAATACGGCTCGTATGATATTGATCTTATTGCTGTCACTAGTGGACCAGGCTTGGAACCAGCCTTGTGGGTCGGAGTAAACTTTGCTCGGGCATTGGCGCTACTTTGGAATGTACCGATTGTGCCGGTTAATCACATGGAAGGTCACGTGCTCTCGAGCGTCTTTGATATTGAGCGAGACGACATGCTGTCTGATATCGCTTTCCCCACTATTTCACTTCTCATTTCTGGTGGACACACCGAACTCATCTTGATGAAAAACTGGGGACAGTATGAAAAAATCGGACAGACTAGAGACGACGCAGTCGGCGAAGCGTATGACAAAGTTGCACGTATGCTCGGCCTGCAATACCCTGGCGGACCAGAGATAGCGAAGCGGGCCGAAAAAGCGCGCAAGGAAAAATTTCCTAAGTTTGCCGACTTCCCAACGCCCATGCTCAATTCTGGTGATTTAGACTTTTCCTTTTCTGGACTCAAGACCGCCGTGCGTTATGCGGTACAAGAAAAGACTTTAAGCGAAATTGATGTCGCCGCAATTGCCCGTGATTTTGAAGATGCTGTCACGACAGTGCTCCTGAAGAAATCCATTACTGCGATGGAGAAACATGGGGCTGAAACACTCATTGTAGGAGGTGGAGTAAGTGCCAACCAGCACCTCAGGAGGATGTTTGAAGCCGCTTTCCTAACCGCCCTCCCACACACTACTGTCTATTTCCCACAACCAAGACTCTCGACCGACAACAGCATCATGATAGCTCTGGCTGGCCACGCTCGCGCCGCGAGTGCCCTTGCACCAAGGGGTAGTGACGTAATAAGGGCTGATGGCAATAAGAGTCTGTCCTAAAATATTTCAGCGTAGAGCGAATCCATGCTGTTGGCTGTAGCTACTGGCGATGGCTTTCTGATTTGGATACTACCTTGGCGCAGAACCGTCACCACATCATCGACACAACGTACGATGGTGGACGGGCGTCCGAAGCGGGGTCCGTCGTCAATAATCTTGGTAATCATCTGCACTTTATCACCAAATTGTCCGGCAATACTCTGTGGAGTTATCATGGTCGGCTGTCCATGACGGTTAGCACTGGTACAGGTAAGTGGCGCATTGCGGGTCGCCATGTACTCAGCAATGAATTCTTGGGTAACGGGATCGGAAGATACACGAAAACTAACTGTCCCGTCAAGCATTTGCACCTCACGTGGCAGATAATCTTTCGCCTTTAACACAATCGTAAAGGGTCCAGGCATATACCTATCTATAAGTTCCTTCGCTACTTTAGTGACATTTGCATAGGATGCAATGTCCTCGACTGAAGGTAAGAGCCAGCTGGCGGTTTGGTAGCCATGCCGTTCCTTGAGCTCACAGAGGTCATGCCACGCCGCACGGTCAAAAGGATTGACCCCGAGCGCATACACTGTCTCTGTCGGATAAAGAATTATCTCTGACATAAGCGTTTTATTAAGCTTCCTTACTACTAAGAGTGGCTACCGAAGGGAGTAGGCTCAACGTTTATAAAAATTGTACTCCTTTAATCTGACAGTGCAACCTAAAGAGGCTCAACTATGAGCGTTTTTAAATCTCTTATTTCGTGCTAACATCGCTAAATCTATGCACGAAGAAACACCTAGTATTCCTGAGCTATTTTTAAAGCCCTATGATCCACAAGCACATGAGGATTCATTGTATAAACTGTGGGAGGAAAGTGGGTTTTTTAATCCTGATATCTGTGTCGAAAAAGGCATCGCCGCACCGGACGCGGAAACATTCACTATCGTCCTTCCACCACCAAATGTCACAGGAGTTCTTCACCTAGGTCATGCCTATGAAGATGCGCTTCAAGACGCTTTTGTACGGTACAATCGCATGCTAGGCAAACGAACTCTCTGGGTTCCTGGTACTGACTCGGCTGCTATTGCAACTCAAGCTCGGGTTGAAAAGAATCTTCAAAAAGATGAGAAGCTCACTCGTCACGACATCGGTCGAGAAGAGCTCGTGAAGCGTGTTAATAGCTTTGCAAAAGAAAGCGAGAATACTATACTCTCGCAAGTCCGAAAAATGGGCGCTTCTCTAGATTGGTCTCGCTACGCATACACACTGGATGAGAAAAGAAACACTGCTGTCTTTACTGCATTCAAGCGAATGTATGACGAAGGGTTGATATACCGCGGCAATAGAATTGTAAACTGGGACCCGAAAGGACAAACGACTATTTCTGATGACGAGATTGTCCACGAAGAACGACAATCAGAACTCTACACATTTAAATACAGCAAAGACTTCCCTATCAGTATTTCTACTTCTCGTCCCGAAACAAAGGTTGGCGATACCGCAGTTGCTGTTCACCCTGACGACGCACGATACACACAATACATTGGTCAAACCTTTTCTCTTACGTTTTGTGACGTGCCGATTGAAGTGACGGTTATTGCCGACAAAGAGGTCGATCCAGAATTTGGTACCGGTGCACTTGGTGTCACTCCAGCACACAGCAAGATTGACTGGGACATGGCCGATAGGCATAACATCACCCATCGTCCACAGGTAATTAATGAATACGCCAAAATGACAGTTGACGGTCGCTTGAGTGGTCTTAAAGTGGAGGCTGCTCGCATTGCAGTTGTTGAGTGGTTGAATGAAGAGTGTCTTCTTGAAAAAGAAGAGACAATTACACAAAATATAGCCACGGCTGAACGAACTGGGGGCATCATCGAACCTCTCCCAAAGCTGCAATGGTGGGTTGATGTAAATCGCGAGTTTGTGATGAAACACTCTGAAATTCCTGGAATTGAATCAGGCAGTACCACAACCCTTAAAAAAATGATGCGCCAGGCGGTTGAGGGTGGCGGAGTGAGTATCCCCCAAGAACGATTTGAAAAAACATATTTCAACTGGATTACAAACCTTCGTGATTGGTGTATATCGCGACAGATTTGGTTCGGACACCGGATTCCGGTGTGGTACAAAGACGGAGAAATATACTGCGGTGTTTCTGCACCTGAAGGCGACGGCTGGGAACAAGATTCTGATGTACTTGATACCTGGTTTTCTTCAGCACTTTGGACATTTTCGACACTTGGTTGGCCAGAGCAGACAACGGATATCAAAAACTTCCATCCAACCAACTTTATGTCTCCAGCTTACGAAATTCTTCCTTTGTGGGTCTCGCGAATGATTTTAATGAGCGGATTTCATCTTGGGCAAGTACCATTTAAAAATGTCATGATTCACGGACTGGTTCGTGATACACAAGGACGAAAGTTTAGTAAATCACTCAACAATGGTATCGATCCACTAGACATGATTACAAAGTACGGTACAGATGCATTACGAATGGGGCTTTTGTCAGGTACAGCAATTGGAAATGACATTCGGTTTGACGAACAAAAAGTTGGTGGTTACAAAAAGTTTGCTAATAAAGTCTGGAACATTACCCGATTTGTGCTTACAAGCGTGGCTGACTATAAAAGCGTAGACAACATCACTTATAGTGAGACTGATAATAAAATCCTGAAAGACCTTCAAGAACTTACCCAAGAAATATCGGGTGACTTTGAAAAATTCGCTCTTTACTTAGCCGCAGAAAAAATTTATCACTACATCTGGCACGAACTGGCCGACGTCATTCTTGAAGAATCAAAGCCAATTCTCGCTGGAGCAGATACTGCTGCAAAGCAAGCACGACAGCAAGTGCTCATTGAATGCCTTACTACTTCCCTAAAGCTCCTTCATCCCTTCATGCCGTACGTAACCGAAGCTATTTGGCAGGAATTACCTGCACAAATGAAAGATAGCGAACTACTGATGGTATCGAGTTGGCCCGTACACTAAGTAGTATCCCCTTACATAAAACCGCCGCGCCCTTCGGGCGCGGCGGTTTTTGCTACAATAGAGCTAAATGTTATCGACCTACTTCGCAATTGCTTTTTTGGCTGGTCTTACGCCGGCGCTTTTCTGGCTTTGGTTTTGGCTGCGAGAAGACAATAACCACCCTGAACCCTACCTGCTCATTGCCATCAGTTTTATCGCTGGTATGGCGGTCGTGCCACTCGCTCTACCACTGCAAAAAATCGCTATCAACTTCTACACTGGTAGTAACGTAATTTTGGTCTGGGTAATAATTGAGGAGTTGTTGAAGTACGCAGCCGCTCTCGTGCTTATCTTTTGGAACCGCGAAGTCGACGAACCGATTGACATGGTAATTTATATGATTACCATTGCGCTTGGCTTTGCTGCCCTTGAAAACGCTCTTTTTGTCTTTAATCCCCTTGTCTCAGGTGACTTCCTCAACTCGGCCCTTACCGGCAGCTTCCGCTTCTTAGGTGCTACTTTGCTTCATATTCTCGCTTCAGGCACCATTGGTGTCTTCTTGGCCCTCACTTATTACAAGACTAGACTCACCCAACTAACGGCCGGAACCTTTGGGTTGTTCATTGCCATTGTATTGCATGCCTTGTTTAACTTTTTTATAATGGATGCAAGCGGAGAAACCATCCTGGGAGTATTTCTCTTTGTTTGGATGGGAGTAATCGTACTCTTTCTTCTCTTTGAGAAAATTAAACAACTTGAATGCGCCCATAATCCAAATTCTTGTCCCCTCGTATGAAAAAACCCTCATTTCTAGATAGACTCACCGGCGGCGGTGGTCAAGCCGACGAATACGACCGTATTCTCGACGACAACCGCCCCTTTGGTGACGAAGACGAACTTGCCGTGCAAGACACCTACCAAGAAGACGAAGCGGACGAGTGGGAGCAGCCGGGCGCCGGTAGTACTCAAGACGGCGAATTGCCCGTTGATATGTACCAAACCGAAGACGCAATTATTATTCGTGCCCTAGTGGCTGGCGTCAGTCCAAACGATCTCGAAATTTCTATCACCCGTGACATGGTAACTCTACGCGGTGTTCGAGAAGAGTTCCAAGAAACACACGACGATGGATACTTCCACCGTGAACTATTCTGGGGTAGCTTCTCCCGTACTTTAGTACTCCCCGAAGAAATTGCCATCGACGAAGCCGAGGCACAAGAGAAGCACGGCCTCCTAGAAATTAAGTTACCGAAGTTAGACAAACATCGCTCAACGCAATTGCGAGTAAAATCAAACGTGTTGCATAAGTAGAAAATAAAATCAGCCGCACCCATCGGGCGCGGCTGATTTTATTTGTGCTTGGGGCCGGGCTCGGTCACGAATCACTAAGTATATTTGTTCGTCTTCGACTCCAAATCTACCAAGTGTTCTCTACCCCGGCTCGTCTGTGGCAAAGCCACATGACTGCGCCCTTCGAGCCCGATGTAAGGTGTGCAGGCACCTTACTCCCCAAGCACATATAAAAAATCCCCTTTCGGGGAGATTTTATATGTGCTTGGGGCCGGGCTCGAACCGGCGACCCCTTCCTCTTCAGGGAAATGCTCTACCAACTGAGCTACCCAAGCAAAAATTATCGCATTACTTTGTACCACCCTACTGAATGCTCTACAACGTGAGTCGAGCGGGGAGAGGAAGTTTACTTACTCTCAGGCCGCGGGACGAAGCGTTGTATCGATGAGGCTGTGCCGAATCGATACCAACTGAGCTACCCAAGCAAGTATCCCTTTCGTTGTTGGTGCGGCTATTGTACCTATTTTTACGAGAATATCAACGTTATTGTTCAAGTAAACTGCGTAGTTCATTTAGTTCATTAAGTTGGCTAGACGCGCTCTCGGGAGAAGTAGCATATGAGCTATAAAATGGCACAGCAATTTTATACAAAGCAATTAAGGGCAACACAAAAAACAGCACTATCCAGGCAATATTGAACCACAGATGCCGTACCGCACTCTTGTGCATCTTCTTCAATAAAGCATTATTTTCTATTAAAAGCTTCTGATTTTCGAGGATAATTTCTTTAATCTCTTGCTGCTGTGACTCTGGATTCATGTGATAAGTATACCCTACCCACAGAGCCCCTTTTCTGCTACCCTATCGGCACCGCCCCTGTATGAAATCATACAGGGGCTGCGTTCGGACAAAATGTATACAAGCATCCACTTTGCTCCTCACTTGCCCCTGTAGTTCAATGGATAGAACTTCGCACTCCTAACGCGAGAATCTAGGTCCGACTCCTAGCAGGGGCACCCTATACAAAAAGAAAACGCCGTAGTCAATGACTACGGCGTTTTCTTTACACGCTAGAGCGCTAGAAGCTCTTTCAACTTGCCTTCATCGAAGCCGATGATGACATCGTCGTTGATGCGGATGACAGGGACGCCCATTTGACCGGTCATGTCGATCATCTCGGTACGTTTCTCAAGGTCGGCCGCAACATCGTGCTCGGTGTACTCGATATTGTTTTCTTTGAAAAAATCTTTGGCAGCATGACAGAAGTGACAAACTGGAGTGCTATAAATGGTAACAGTATTCATAGTGGCTAATTATAATTAAAAACAAGACTAGTATAGCAGACTTAGCGCCAAAACTCATACCAGGCAGGATCTTCACTATCCTGATACGTACTGGTGGCGGCCTTTGTTTCATCCTGTTCTGGCTCCACAATTACCACCACCTGCTCGTTGTTGAGAGCAACATCAAACTGCCGTCGCATTTCGGCTTCAATACCCCTATCATCGGAGAGGTACTGCACCTGCTTCTCTAAGCTCTCTTTTTGTTGTCTTAGCTCTTGAAATTCCCTTTCAGCTTCTGCTCGCCGTTGTTCCATATCATTAGAAATCGACCATCTAGTGTAAGCACTCCAGCCCATTAGAAGCACCAAAAACAACAAAATAATGCGCGTCAGCGGCGCTTCCACAACTGTTTTTAGCTTTCTGCGCTGATAGAAATCGAAGACCATGCTCTAGTATATCATCCAAATAATGTTAAAATAGACCGCATGAGTTTTTTATTTCAAGAGCGAACCAGGAAGGCTATTAAGTGGGTTTGGGCAGTAATTGCCCTCCTGATTGTCCTTAGTATGGTGTTTGCCTACTCGGGCGGGCCAAGTTTATTTTCCTAACTGATTAAAACGGGTCGATTCCTTTGAAATCGACCCGTTTTACTTTTAATTACTTCTCGTGTATAAGATAAAGGGCACTAAGAGGTCCCACCGAGGATAACGCACGCATTCCTACGAGTGAGCTGACTTTTTGCCTCTGAATCCCAACAGAAAGTCAGACGTGCCTGAAGTGGTTGGTCTTCAGTTAAAGCTGTTGTATTGCAAACAACTAAAAGGTGTTTACACCATCCTTACGCATGTCGGCACAGTGGTTGACACACATCACATGCTAAGAGGTTGTTTGAGACTTAAGGGAAGGGCTACGGCTACCGGCGGTGAGTCGACAAACCAGCATACCAACGGGGCGGTTCGTGCAAGCGAACCGCCCCTATTTCTATTCCCCCTTCATCATCTTCATACAGACATCTTGGGGGATGTGAACTTTGCCACGCTCCAGGGCCTTAGCTTTTCCTTTCTTTTGCTTTTCACGTAGCTTCATTTTTCTGGTTATGTCGCCACCATAGAGGTGAGCTGTCACATCCTTCCCTACGGCAGTCTTTTTCTTGGTGGCAATAATGTCGCCTCGCACCTTAGCCTGAATCTTCATCACAAATTGTTGTCGCGGCAAGGCCTCGTATAATTTTTCCACCAGCGCTTTTGCCTCTACCTCTGCTCTCGCCATCCCTACCACGCGCGAAAATGCCACCACCACTTCCTCGGCCACCAAAATCTCTAATTTTGTCACAGTGGCTGGTCGCAACTCAGCGATTTCATATGATAGTGAAGCATAGCCACTGGAAGCATTCTTTAGCTTATCAAAAAAACCACGCATCAATTCTCTAAGTGGCATTTCTATCGTTAACAGAGTTCGCCCATCACCAAACAATTCGGTGTCGATCACACTGGCTTCGTGCTCATAGAGCAAAGTCAGAACATTACCCATGTAGTCGCCAGGCAGAATAATTTGTCCGAGGACCCAGGGTTCGCGCACGGTCACTTTTTCACCATGCTCAGGAAAACGATTGGCAGCATAAATATTTTCTATCCTCCCATCTGGCCAAGTCACCTCGTAGGAAATGGAAGGGGCGGTGATAATGATATCAATAGTAAATTCACGCCGCAGGCGCTCGGTAATAATTTCCATGTGGAGCATGCCCAAGAAGCCACAACGAAAGCCGCGCCCCAATACGCCTGATGACTCCTCTTCAAACGAGAGTGAAGAATCGGAAAGCCTAAGTCTATCTAACGCTTGACGCAATTGTGTGAATTCATCTTGATTTTCTGGAAATATCGATGACCACACCACTGGCCTAGCGTGTTGAAAGTCAGGCAGAGCGGGAGCGGCTGAACGCTCGGGAATGAGTGTATCTCCCACATAGGCTACACCAGGTTCCTTGATACCGGTAACAATATAACCAATTTGGCCAGCGTGTAGCTCCGCTTGGGGTGTCTCTTGTGGGGTTACTACCCCGACCTCAAGGGCAGTGAACGATTTTTTACTAGCCGCAAATTTAAGTACATCCCCCTTTTTTACCACTCCATCAACTACTCGCATGAAAACAATAATGCCGCGGTGGTTGGAATATTGAAAATCAAAAATAAGACCCCGATAAGCGCTGGACGCACTCTCTGTTGGTGCTGGTATTCGTTCACAAATTGCTTCTAGTAGTTCTGAAACACCTGCCCCAGTCTTACCCGACACCAGCATGATATCTTCCCTACTACAGCCGAGCAGATTGATTACCTCATCCCCCACCTCTTCAATCCGAGCGTAGGGAACATCGGTCTTGGTGAGGACAGGAATGATTGTGAGATTTTGATCTTTGGCCATCTGTAACGTGGTTAAAGTCTGAGCCTGGACTCCTTGAGTACTATCTACTAGCAAGAGCACTCCCTCGACCGCCTTAAGGGCACGTGATACTTCATAAGAAAAGTCGATATGGCCAGGAGTGTCAATTAGATTGAGTTCAAAAGCTTCTTTACCATGAGTGTAATGCATCCGCACTGGCTGCATTTTAATAGTGATACCACGTTCTCGTTCCAACTCCATAGAGTCAAGCACCTGGGCCTTCATTTTGCGTGCCTCAACTGATTTGGTCGCTTCGAGCATACGGTCAGCCAAAGTCGACTTGCCGTGATCGATGTGGGCAATAATACTAAAATTACGAATCTGAGCGTTCATGAATGGCTCTACTGTACCTGATAATACTAAAAATACTAGAGCGCGTCAGGAGACGCTAGGACATCGCGCATTAAGAACTCGGTGCGAGCCGTACTTTTGTACGGTGAGTGCAAAGTTACTGAAGCGCAGCAAAGTCTGAGGGTTTTCTAACGTACCCTAGATGGTGTCAGGCTGTGGTGCAATAACATCAGTCTTAAAGATTTTTGAGTGAAAAGACCGGTAAATTTCAAAAATTTCGGGTGCCTTAAGGACACGGTAGACTAGGATGACCGCTGTTAGTCCCATCACTCCAGCCACTAGACCTTGCAATGAAATACCAATAAAAGTCTCCTGATTGATTCCGTCTACCACGAAAATAAGGGCCGCATAAGCTGAAAAACCTCCCGCCACAGCTGCCAAAAGGGCTTCAGCCAGCAAGCGAACTAGTGGTCGATAACTTATCTTAAAGGTGTGCACTGAAATACCCATTAGCAGAATGAGTTGAATAAATTGTCCTAACACAAACGCCAGAGCCAAGACCAATACTTCGGTACCAGATACTCCTTCCAGCCGGAAAATTCGCTCGAGTGAATTTCGTAGTACGTCGTGTTGGGTAAACGAGGCCAAAAGTGAATAGGCTAGTAAAATCGAAGCCGCTGAAGACACTAGTGAAACCACGAGCGGGATAAGCGTTCGGCCGCCTGCGTATAAGGCTCGCACCAAAAGCAGCAAGAGGGCTTGATCGACCAGTGAAAGAACCAAAAGCCCTAATACTGCGGCCGTCAGTCTGGTATCCCCCCAGTCAAAAGCTCCACTACCTAAAAGCACACGAACAATCTGTGCCCGTAAGACAATTACTAGAGCTCCAATTGGGATGGCCCAGAAGATTATGTGCCTAAGAGCTGTGAGTAGTTGTCGATTGAATTCAGCGAGTTTGTTCTTAGCTAATAATGTAGACAACGTTGGGAAAGCCGCTACCGAGTAACTCATACCAATAACTGCCAACGGTACCGATTGTAAATTGAAAGCAAATTGAAACACTGACACCGAACCGGCCGCCAGTGACGAGGCAATACCGATCAACACAAGCAGTACAACTTGATTAACCGATAGCGTCAGAGCTCGAGGAATCGACACCAAAAGTACTTCTCTGATAAGCTTCCAATCAAACGATAAACTGACTCCAAACCGGTACTCGCTTTGTAACACAAAAGGTATCTGAATGAGCAAATGTCCTAAAGCACCTAGAACTACTCCCAACACTAAACCTAACAAACCGTATAACGGATAAAGAAAAACCACACCAAAAATTATAAAGACATTGTATATCAGCGGGCTAATAGCGTATAAAACAAAGCGGTGACTGATTTGCGTGATGACACCGCACAGACTAGAAATACCAAGGAAGAAAGCCTGAAGTAAGAGAATTTGAATAAGGCTAATGAGAAGTGTCGTATGCTCAGCAAAACCTGGAAACAGCCTAGGTACATACCATGAGGCAGTAAATACCAAGACAAGCGAGACCAAACTAAATAGCCCAAGAAAAAGGGAGAAGATTTGTGTGATAACTTTAGCTCCAGCGGCTGGACCTCCTTCTTCAGTAAAACGACTAACAAATGGTAGGAGTACGTAAACCGAAAGTACCGATGCAAACAGCACATACATCAAGTCTGGAATCCTAAATGCAGCATAGTAAAGATCGAGCTCTACTCCCGCCCCGAACATGTGTGCCAAAAGACGATCTCGTACCACTGCCAACAGCTGTGAACCTAGAGCGAAGAGAGCAAGAATATACGCGGCTTGGTGTAGGCCGCGTACTTCTCTATACATAAAATTGAACATTCGATTCACCATAGACGATGATTATTGCGAAGTTTCGTTTATCGGCTGATTGGTGACAGGTGCTTCTGGTACCGTATTGACTGGCGAGACTAAATTGGTGTTAGGGTCAGTTGGTGAAGTCACACTATCTCCGGTCTGACCTGGGACGGCTTCATTGACCGAACCCTCGAGTTTAGTGTCTGTCTGTGTGGCGAAGCCACCTGTCTCCAGCTGAGTAATCAAATCTCGGAGCTGTAGATTGTCTTTATTGGTTTCTTGAACGATTCGTAATTGGGTAAGAGCTTCCTCAAGACGATTTGAATCTAGGTAAGTAAGAGCTAGCATGTAACGGGCATTAGCGAAGTTTTTATCACGCATAATGGCTGCTTCGTAAGCCGCAATCGCAGCTGGCAAATCCTTCTTCGCTGCTAAAAGTACGCCTAATTGGTAGTAGCGGGTTGGGTTATTTGGCTCGAGGGTAACGATTTGACGTGAAGTATTGATGGCACTATCAAGTTTTCCATCTTTTACGTCAATTTGGCTGAGGAGAAACAGGGCTTCAGAATAATTACGTTTTAATTCTAAAGCTTTAGTAATCTTTTCCCTAGCCTTGTTTGTGTCGTTGAGACGAATTGCAAGTGAAGCTTCGGCCATTGCGTAAATCGGGTTAGAAGGATCCCTATAATGGGCATCTTCGAGTTTGGCTGTCATCCTATCTCTAGCATCTTGAAAACCAGCCAACGCTAGTACCCCAAAGACGTCGGCCAGTGCTGCGTGGGTAGCAGGGTTACCATCATCGAGCTTGATCGCCTCTTCAGCCTCGAGTACCGCTAGTCGAGCCGTTGAGACAAATTTTTCTTGATCTGGCTCTGAAGGGTTCTCCAACCTCAACATAGCCTGAAGTTCGACCAAGCGTGATTGAGTTAGCGCAATCAGAAAAGTGTCGTCTTGATATTGTCGATAAGCTTCACTGGTTATCTGTTGAAACTCGGCTGCAGTATTAGCTTCGGTTCGGGCTTTTGTGAAAGACGCCACTGCTACGTACTGCTTAGCCATGGTAAACATGGCGCTCACGGAAACAATGATAAGAACGATAACCAAAACCATCAGTAAGAACCCGCGTCGCCGATTGCTTACAAGCTGGATTACTTTGACACTCGATGGTACAAGTGCGCCATAAGCCACAAATGACAAGCCGGTGAACAGGGCTGCCAAAAGTAATATAGCTTGGCCTGTCACATAGACATAAGACATCATCCACAAAAAGACTGCTGCGAGGAAGGTAGTGATCCCAAAGTAGTACCAGAAGCTGTCAGCGCTATTTCCTTTAAGTAGCATACGATACCCTAGGTGGAGATAGACTCCATGGAAGGCCAGCATGGCTAAGCCACCCAAAATTCCTAGCGTAACAAAAACGGTAGGTACAAAACCGAAGCCAGCGCTGAAATTGGTATTCCAAAACAACGTTTCATTAATAGCTCTATCTTTGTGGAGACGCCAAGCATCAGTAAACTTATTGGGTCCAATCCCAAGCAAGAAATCATTACTATAGACACTTTTTGCGATATCTAAGGTCGAGCTCATTGATGGCCGCACCTCTATATAATTGATACCGGTCGCCGCATTGATTTTTGAACCAGCGTAGTTGCCCATTACGACAAAAACCACGCAGGTGATACAAACAATCATGGTGGTCAACACCAACACTGGTGAAATTAATGTCTTTACATCTCCAGTTTCCGAAAATAGGGTATCTCTTGAAAAGATATATACCAACAATAGTAAAGTGAAGAAACCCAGCACCAACCAAAGACTAAAGAAATTAACGATTGCCATAATAGCAAGTGCCGCCAGGACAACAACGGACATTATCCATTGTTGAGTCTGTTTAAGTGGTAATTGGAGCAACGTTACCAAGGAAATAATAATGGTTAGGCCAGAGAATATGGCCAGGTCGTTGAAGCTACCTATCGGAGACAAGGTCACCGCTGCAAAACTACCCAGGGGTAGAAAATCTGCGCCAAAGACAATCCTACACAGACTGTATAAAAGTACAAAAATAGAACCGACTCCAAAAAACATTAGTGCTCGCAGACTCATTAGTTTAGATTTTTGTAAGACTAACGGAATAGTCATTAGAAGACCCATCACAGCTAAGAAACTGGCCGTTTGTGTCTCAAACATACTCCCCCTTAAAGCATCTCTGATATCACCAGAGAGTATCCCACTCAAAAAAGCTACGACTACTACTACCCAAAAAGCCAGTAGAGCTAACGGTAGTACTGTTTCGGTTTTGCTGTAGCGCAACGCGGAAAGACCCAAGAGAGTCATTACCAAAAGCCCTAGTGCCGCGCTAATGAGAGTCTTATCAAAACCAAGTGAAACAGCTAAGCCTGGCACAAAAAAAACTGGCACCAGTAGAAATAGTGCTCCGACCATATACTGCTCTACTCTCAAAATAACTCGGCCGATTTTATCGGGTCCTTTTTGTTGCGGTAACACAGCTACCGCTCCAGCTTCATTTTGATAGACACGAGGAATAAAAGGACTCTGAGACATAAACACTCAATAACCAATAATACCTACATGATAAAACAAAAAACGCCCTAAAGGGCGTTTTTTGTACACATAAGCCGAATTCTGTCCGAGCCTATTCAAAGAACGGACTCGGGATGATCATATACCTAGGGCGGCTGTTACCAACCGTCTCTTGCGGCTCTCCTCCGCCGGCTTTAACTTGAAAGCTTTCAAATTAAAGCCGGCGGAAGCACGGCCTTGCACGCAGGTAAGGATTTAGCCGTTTCACCTCGTATGTTGCCATACAAGCTATTCCCTATATAAATATGGGGAATTCCTCAGCTTTCACCTTGGACGTCTCTGCTCGCACCTCTAGCCTCACGGCCGACGGGCGTTACCCGCTACCTTGCTCCACGAATATACGTGGGCGTGTTCGGACTTTCCTCCGAGCACCTTCCTTGAAAACAAAGCCCAATGGTTTGAAAGCGTGTTGTGCGCTCTTAATCCAAAAAGGCTCTCTCATCGAAGAAGGTGCTCGGCGATCATCGTGCCCTGCTATTATGCAACAAAATTATTATAATGCAACTACTATTGCCCTGGTACCACCACTTGGTCGCCCAACGCTATTCCGTTTGCCGCCACGAAACCCGCTGTAGCCTCGACGACATACCAGGCTGGCTTGGGGGATGAGAAGGATTGAGGATAGGTTTCAGGGGCGACATTTTCTTCAAGATGAACGATTATTCCACTCTTGGCGACCCAAATAATATCAATTGAATAATTCATATCTTTCATCCAAATACCATGTTCGCCTTCGGCCCCAAAAGCAAACAACTTCACCACACCCTCCGGCAAATAAGGTGTGTCAGAAAGACCTTTGATACGTTCTGGTATTGAATCAGCCACCGACGCTTGCACTGTGGTCGAACCGATTACAACTGGCACCAAAGCTGGATAGTACTTACGCCAGTCGTCCTCTGTCGCAACCGTTTCTTCCTTAAGCGGCAGCTGGAACTCCCCTCTTGCGACTGCGTCGCGCAGAGATTGTCGGTCGTGTTGATAAACAAGATAAAACCATAAAGCTCCGCCACTAAGTACCAAAACTAGGATTACCATCACAATTCGTTCGGCTGTTCTCATAAACTAAATTAATATTAACGTGGCTAGACTGAGAAATACGAAGAAACCAAAAACGTCAGTGGCGGTGGTGATGAAGATAGTCGCAGAAGTAGCTGGGTCTTTGCCCAACTCTTTCATAACAAGGGGCACAAAGGCACCGAAGAATCCAGCGATCACTAGGTTACACACCATCGCTACTCCGAGTACCAAACCCAGCATTGGATTTTGATTCCAAAAAGTCGCCACTATTGCGACCAAGACGCCGTTAATTATTCCATTCACAAAGCCTGAACCAACTTCATTTAAAATTGGTTTCAGACTATTTTTAAGCTTTACCTCTCCCACCGCGATACCGCGGACCATAACCGCCAAGGTCTGAGTAGCTGTATTGCCACCCATACCAGCAATAATCGGCATGTAGATAGCGAGTAACACCAACTTGTCTAGCGTATCACGAAAAAGACTTACCACCGCGGCGGCCAAAAAAGCGGTTCCGAGGTTGATGATAAGCCACTTATATCGGTGTTTTACCTTACTCAGGACACCATCACCGACGCCTTCACTTCCAGCCACACCTGCAAAGTCGTACAAGGACTCGGCTGGGAGTTGAGCCAACAACGGTTTGAGTTCATCAGCATAGATAATCCCGAGAACACTTTCGTCATGGTCGAGCATGACCACCTTTTTACTGCGTGAACCACTGGTTAGCTTGACTATCTCCGACACTTCAGCCTGGTAGGAAATAGTGGTCAACGGAATCACAAAACGTTTCAAGCTAAAAGAGTTTTTCTCTCTTACCAAAGTTGCAAATGGAACTTCTCCCAACAGGCGGCCTTTTTCATGGACTAGGATTTCTGGATACTTTCCCGTTTCTTCGTAGTGTTCGTCTATAATATCGGCCGCTTCACCGATCGTGTCGGATGCGGGCAGAAAGAGGTAATTGAAGTTAATGAGAGATAGTGTTGCTTGGGGATGAAATTTAAGAAAGTAATCAACTTTGTCTTTAATCTCACTCTTTAGTCGGTAAACAATCTCTTGGCGACGTTTAACATTAGTAATTCGAGACAGAACATGCTCGACCTGCCACATATCCATACTATCGAGCATATCGACAACTTCCTCATTATGAAGTTGACGTAAAATAACTTGCTGCACATGAGCCGACAATTCCTGAAAGGCAGTACTCTGCTCAGCCACAGTAAGACTCTTAAAAAAATCCAAACGCGCGTCGGGGTGATAGGTGAGTCGCCTTGCATTTACACTTAGATTGCGTGTCATAGGGAAAGTATAACAAGTTGATAAGACAAAAGCGGCGCGTCTTGTGCAGACAGGCCGCTTCTCTCTTGGTAAGCTTGAATTAAATTAGGGTCTCAATCTGAGCCTTACCGCGCAGCTCTTCGATATAAGCCGTCACGACACTTTGTTCTTTAGTTGCTTTAAGTTGTGCCTCAATCTGTGCCTTTACTTCCTCCAGAGCAGGTAGTCCAGCCTTGGTTCCACCAGCCTCTTCATAGAAGGCAGCGATATCTTCTTCGGTTACGACGACCGACTTCTCTTTAAACACTTCATCGAGTAATTTTTGAATGGTTAGTTCATTCTTGATATCACGAAGGAGAGTCTTTTGATTAATACCAAATTCCTCCATTCGCTGACTAAGAACATCTTCACCTCCGACATCGGTCTTAAGTGTTTCCAGACGAGTATTTATTTCTTCTTCAGTCACCACTATTCCTCTTGTTGCTGCCTCTTGTTTCAAGAGCTCAGTGTTCACGAGCATGTCTAGGGCTTGGTTTTTTATTTCTGTTTGAACAGTTGGATCCGTCACATCAGCCCCTTGCGCCGCGGCTCCCGACGAGAGTTGGGTCATACTAATCTCCAGGTCGTATTCGGAAATTTTTTCGTTATTTACTTTGGCCGCAGCGGTATACTTTGAAACCTGTTTCTGAACCTCATCAAAAATTCCAGTGTTAAGCTTGCCTTTGTCCTCCAATACGTAAACAAGGGCTACCAACGCTAGCAAAACCAAGGCTAGTGTAGCAACCAAGTACTTCTTGGCTTTCAGAAAATCTTTTGCATTATTAAGTATTGAAGCGGCCGAAGCAACTGCGACAGT